>JAGXFG010000067.1 GCA_024637395.1 Burkholderiaceae bacterium
GCAGCAAGGTCCCGCGCAGCATCTTGCGCCGCTGGCCGAACGCCACCGAGAGCACCGCGCCGAGCTCGGCCAGGGCGATGGTTCGCGGTTGCGCCAGAACGCGCATCCGCACCACTGCCGAGTCAACCCGCGGCGGCGGATCGAAGGCTTCGGGGGGGACGTCGAGCACCGCTTCGCTCTCGTAATGGGCAGCCAACAGCACCGTGAGGCGCCCGTAGTCACCATTGCCGGGGGAAGCGGTGATGCGTCGCACGACCTCGCGCTGGAGCATGAAATGCTGGTCGATGATCAGCTCGCGAAATGACGCCAGGCGCACCAACAGCGGCGAGGAAATGTTGTATGGCAGGTTGCCGACCACGCGCATCTTGCCTGCCGTTGCCAGCGTCGCAAAGTCGAACTTGAGCGCATCGGCAACGTGCAATTCGAGGCGTTCAGGTCCAAAGCGCCGTGCCAGCTGGGCCGCCAGATCGCGATCGATCTCGATCGCTGCGATCCGCTCGACGCGCGCCAGCAGCGCGCCGGTGAGCGCACCCAGGCCTGGGCCGATTTCAACGATCCGGTCAACCTGGGTCGGCGCGATCGCGGCGGCGATCGCCTCGATCACCCCGCGGTCGGTCAGGAAGTTCTGACCGAAGCGGCGCCGCGGTCGGTGTCCGGAAACGGATTTGGCCAGATGCCCCCCTGTGCGCGAGCGCTAATTCGTATTGAGCCGATACTCGACGTAGGCTTCGTCACGTAGCTCGGCGAGCCAGGATTCGGTCGCCATTTCGATGCGCCGGACGCGCAATTCCTGCCGCGCTGCCTGGCGCTGGCGCTCGGGCGAAGCCACGTCCTGGCGCCGTTCCAGCACCTGGATCAGGTGAACTCCGAACGGGGTGACCACCGGGTCGCTCACCTGGCCGGGCTCGAGCGCATTCATCGCACGCTCGAATTCCGGGACAGTATCGCCCGGGTAGATCCAGCCAAGATCGCCGCCGCTGGCAGCACTGCCATCGGCCGAGTATTGGCGCGCCAGGGCAGCAAAGTCGTCCTTGCCGGCATCCAGCCTGGCCTTGATATCGGCTACCCGGCGTTCGACCTCAGCCTCCGTAAGCGTCGCCGATGGCCTGATCAGAATGTGCCTGACCTTGGTCTGCATGATCGGCGTGCTGGCCGGCGTCGCGCCACCGCGCTTGTCGATCAGCCGCAGGATATGGAATCCGGCCGGGCTGCGCAGCAGCGCCGAATGCTGGCCCGGCTGCAGTGGCGTCACCGCCGTGGCAAACAATGGCGGCAACTCGTCGGCTCTGCGCCAGCCCATGTCGCCGCTGCTCGAGTCGGGATACTTCTTGCGCAGGGCTTCGAAGTCGGCACCAGAGTGCAACTGGCGCAGCAAGTCCTCGCCGCGCTGCTGCTGCAGATCGATTTCCTGTTTGCTGGCGGTCTCGGGCACGCGCAGCAGGATCTGGGCAACCAGGTACTCGAACGGCTTGGCCGCTGTGGCATCGTGGCCGACGAGGTAGGCATCGATGTCGGCATCGCTCACCTGGACCTTGGCATCGACCTCGCGCTCGCGCAACCTCACCCTGACGATTTCCTGTCTGACCTGTTCGAGGAACGACTCGTACTTGTCGCCCTGTGCCTCGACCCTGGTGCGCAGCCCTTCAGGCGAGAGGCGGTTTTCCTTGGCGATGTTGGCAATCGCCCGATCGAGCTGGGCATCGTCTACGCGAATTCCCAGTTCCTTGGCCTTCTGGTCCTGGACGCGCTCGATGATCAGCCGCTCGAGCACCTGCTTCTCAAGCACATCGGGCGGTGGCAGCTGGCTGGACCGGCCAGCCATCTGCCGCGTGATCATCTCCACGCGGTTGGTAAGCTGGCTTGAGGTTATCACCTGAGTGTTGACGACCGCGACCACGCGATCGAGCGTGGTCACCGGTTTTTGCTGCGACAACGCCGGCGAGCTGACCGCGCTCAGCCATGCACCGACAAGGATCTGGCCGAAGGCGGCCGCAAGCAAGCTGGTCTTCACGTTCATTCGTATCCGTAATAGCGGCTGGGCGCTTCGAGCCGGTCGGTAGGCAACTGATAGCCGGGGATGCTCCGGCGCAATATATCAAACGGATCGGATCCGATCCGGGCTACACCCTTTAGTTCCAGTTGAATGAAGAAAGCCGAAGTGGTGGTCTGCTCGGCGGTGACAAAGCGCTGGACGACAAACCGGGTTGCCCAGCAACACGCATGGTACTCGACCCCGAGCACGCTCTCGACCACGCCGGCACGGGCCGGCACCAGTTGCGATGTCGCGACATCGACGCGCTGGTCCAGCCACGAGTAGCTGACCCGGCCCATCGTGCGCCAGGCCGGTGACAGCGGCCATTGCCACGACAAATCCAACTGGCCGATCTCGCTGCGCAGGTAGCGCACGCCGGCATTGAGCACCCGCTGTTCGCCCGGCGTATAGCGCCAGTTAACGCTCAGGCGCTGCAGCTGCGAATCGCCCAGGCTGTATTGCAACTCGCCGTCGATGCTCGTCCTGACACCGAGATCTCCCGCGGCCCCGAACAACAAGTCGGAGCGCGCATCGGTGCGCAGCGCAACGCCCGGGATCGACACCAGCTGGTCCGAGAAATAGAATCGCTGCCCGATGGCCAGCCGTAACGCCTCGTTCCCCGACTCCGGGTCGATCATGCGCGACACCAGGGCTGCGGTCAGCTGATTGGCGTCGGCAACCCGGTCGCTACCAACGAAACTGTTGGGGGTGAAGAGTTCCGCGAAGTTGAAGTCTGCGACTCCGGTGTCAAACACCGGAATTTCCGACTGATCGCGGTACGGGGTACGCACGTAGTAGAGCCGCGGCTCCATGGTCTGCCTGAAATTGCGGCCCAGATAGCGTGCGTTGCGCTCGAACACCAGGCCGCTGTCGATCGAAAATGTCGGCACCGCGCTCTGGATTGTCCGCTGCGCGACGGCCGCGTTGTCGTCGAGCCAATAGGCGCCCAGATGGATGCCTACCCGCGGCACCAGGAAGCCCTCCGGCCGCCGGATGGGGTAGCTCAGCCCTGGATTGGCGACCAGCCGCAGGCCCTCGGTGGAGCCGGCAAGCGGCCGCGTGAACCAGGTCGCGTCATAGAGGCCGTCGATATCGAAACCGTTCAGGTCGCGGCGCCGGTGCCTGAGCTGGAGCTGGGGTATTCGATCATAGGGTGGCGCTGCGACAGCATCGAGGATGTTCTGCCAGCTGCTCGAGCGCACCAGGGCTGACCAGTCACCGTAAGTGCGCGCCAGATACAAGTCGCGCGGCAGGCTGCGTTCGGAACTGACCAGGATCGAGCGCGAATAGTCGATGAAGTAGCGATCGTCCGAAACGCCCTTTACGACCCAGCCCCCGGTCCATCCATTGAGATCGGTAATGGTGTGGCGGCTATTGAGGAAGTATCGGCTGGTGCCGGTATTGGCGTCGTTGGGAGTCCAATCCAGGCGCGCCTCGCCGTAATGCGACGGCGCCAGATAGCGATATTGCGTGCCGAGCTGGAATCCCCGCCGCGCCAACAGCCCCGGGTAGAAGGTGACGTCCCGGTTGGGCGCGAGGTTCCAGTAATAGGGCAGGACGAATTCGAGGCCGCTCTGGCTCGAGACCGAAAATGACGGCGGCAGCAGCCCGCTGCGGCGCTGGTCGCCGATCGGGAACTCGAAGTACGGCGTCGCGAGGATCGGAATCCCCTTGAAATACAGCCGCGCCGAGCGGCCCTTGCCCTCCTCGGCATTTTGGTCGACGTTCAGGGTCCCGGCCTTGAGGATCCAGTCCGGATCGTCACCCGTACAGGTCGTGTAGGTCGCGTTGCTCAGGCGCAGCCGTTGCGGCCCCAGGAATTCGAGTTTATCCGCCTCCCCGCCCCCCTGGTAACGCGACAGCGAGTAGGTCGGACTGCGAAATTCGCCTTCGCTGGTGTCGAGCCGCAGGCGCAGCTCCGGACCGCTGAACACGCTGCCCTCGCGGGCGATGCGAACATCACCCTCGGCAAAGAGCTCGTCAGTGTCCTCGTGGTAGGTCATCTGCTCGGCATTCACGACGGTGCCAGCCTTGCGCAGCTGGGCATTTCCGGTAAGCACCGTTTGCTCCCCCAGCCGCCCGCTCATTCGGTCGGCACTGACAAAAATCGGCACCTGTTCGCCCGGGCGCGGGCCGCTCTCACTGAGGGCCGGGTCCAGCCGCAGCCCGATTCCCGCGCTGTCAGTCCCGGTATTGGGCAGCGTCGCGCGAGCGGCGGCAGCGGCAGCCGCGGCGCTCCGGCCCCGCACGCCGGTCCCGGGCGGGGAGACGCTCTCGGGCGCAGGCTCGGCACTGGGCACCCCGATGGTCGGCGCCTGATTCGGCAGTGGGCAATACCACGACTGTGCGGCGCCCCGGTACGACTGCGCGAGAGCTTCTCCGGCGCCGACGCCAACCACCGCGGTCAAGATCGCGACCGCGATCCTGCTCAGGGCGCGCAAGTACATCCCGGACTGCAGGGCAGTCCGCGCGCAGGTCGGCGGTCGCCGGGGCGACGAGTCCTGTTGGGCATGGGCTCGCACAAGGTGGTAGGAAACGTCGACTATTATACGAACGACTCGCGCCGGGCATCGCACAAAACGCTTCCCATGACCAAAGACCAACGACTCGACGAACTCCAGGGCTGGCTGCGAACCGTGCCCGCCGGCTACGGCCTGCGGACCGAATCGCTGCGACCGGCATCGGACGACGCCAGCTTCCGGCGCTACTTCCGGGTCGACGCCGCCGACACGACGATGATCGCGATGGACGCGCCGCCACCGCAGGAAGATTGCCGGCCGTTCGTACATGCGGCGCAGGTGCTGGGGGAAGCCGGGCTGAGCGTGCCGACGGTGCACGAGGCCGACCTGGAGCGCGGATTCCTGCTGCTGCGCGACCTGGGAACGCGCACCTACCTGGATGAACTCAGCGCCGCGACCGCGCCCCGGCTCTACGGCGACGCGCTCACCGCCCTCACGCGCCTGCAACAGGCCAGCCGCGGCGGCGTCTTTCCGGACTATGACCGCGCCCTGCTCGAACGCGAACTGATGCTGTTCCCGCAGTGGTACATCGGCCGCCACCGCGGCTTCGAACTTGCCTCGGCCGATCAGCAGGTGATCGCCCGGACCTTCGAGACCCTGCTCGCCAACCTGCTCTCGCAGCCCAGGACCTACGTCCACCGCGACTATCACTCGCGCAACCTGATGGTGCTCGCGGGAGTCGACAACCCCGGCGTGCTCGATTTCCAGGATGCTGTCTTCGGCCCGATCACCTACGACCTGGTGTCGCTCCTGCGCGACGCCTACGTGGTCTGGCCCGAGGAGCAGGTCATCGACTGGGCGGTGCGCTACTGGGAAATGGCGCGGCGGGCAAAACTGCCGGTCCACGACGATTTCGGGGAGTTCTACCGCGACTTCGAATGGATGGGCCTGCAGCGTCACCTCAAGGTCCTGGGAATCTTCGCGCGGCTGAACTATCGCGACGGCAAGAGCCGCTACCTGGCCGACCTGCCGCTCGTTCTGGAATACGTCGAACGCACCGCCCGGCGTTATGTGGCCTTCACCCCGCTCATGCGCCTGATCGAGCGCATCGAGGGCCGCGCGCAGCCCGCGGTCGGCTATACCTTCTAGCGCCGGCCCAAGATGCACGCGATGATCCTCGCAGCCGGCCGTGGCGAACGCATGCGGCCGCTGACCGACACTTGCCCCAAGCCGCTGCTGCCGGTCGGCGGCAAGGCACTGATCGTCTGGCACCTCGAGGCGCTGGCGCGCGCCGGCGTGCGTGACGTGGTGATCAACCACGCCCATCTCGGCGCCCTGATCGAAGAGCAACTAGGTGACGGCTCAAGGTGGGGATTGCGCATCGCCTACAGCCCGGAGACCCAGGCCCTCGAGACCGCCGGTGGCATTGTCCAGGCGCTCGAATTGCTCGGTCGGGATCCGTTCCTGGTCGTCAACGGGGATGTGTTCTGCGACTTTGATTTCGGCCGCGCACCCGCCATCGCCGGCGCGATGATGGCGGCCGACCTGCTGGCGTGGTGCCTGCTGGTTGCCAACCCTGAACACCATCGCCAGGGTGACTTCGAGCTCCAGGGCGGGCGCCTGTCGGGCCCGCCAGCTGCCGGTGAAGCCGCCACGAGGCTGACCTTCAGCGGCATCGGCATCTATCGCCGGGAGCTGTTCGCCGGCATCGAGCGGGGCTCACGCGCGCCGCTGGCGCCGCTGCTCTACGGCGCCGCGGCAGGCGGCCGGGCCGGCGGCGAACTGCACAAAGGTCACTGGACCGACGTGGGCACCCACGAGCGGCTGCTGCAACTCGATGCACAATTGCGGGGCAACGGAGAATCGAAACAATGAAACCATTTGTCGACCGTCGGTCACGCCTGATCACCGCGATGCGCGAGCGCGGCGGCGGCGTCGCCATCGTCTGCACCGCGGGGGAAGCGCGGCGCAACGGCAGCAGCACCTATCCGTTTCGCTGGGACAGCAATTTCTACTACCTGAGCGGCTTTCCCGAGCCCGAGGCCGCGCTCGCGATCGTGGTCGCCGGGGAGCGGGTCGAGACCGTGCTGTTCTGCCGCGAAAAGAACGAGGAGGCAGAGCTCTGGAACGGACGGCGCTACGGGATCGAGGCTGGGCAGACGGAATTCGGATTCGATCGCGCGCTGCCGATCGCGGCGCTTGACGAAGAGATCCCCAACCTGCTGGCCAACGCACCGGCGATCTTTTACGCGCTGGGCGCCGACGCCACGCTCGACGAGCGGGTGCGCTTGTGGCTCTCGAAGGTCGGCGCCAAGGCCCGCTCGCTGGTCGGCTGCCCGACCCAGGCTTTCGACGTCGCGGCGCTGGTGAGCGAGTTGCGCCTCGTAAAGGATGAATCCGAACTGGCCACGATGCGCCGGGCCGGCGAAATCAACGCTGCCGCCCATGTGCGGGCGATGCTGGCGACGTGCCCGGGGCGCTACGAATACGAGATCGAGGCCGAACTGCTGCACGAATACATCCGCTGCGGCTCGCGCTCGCCGGCCTATGAATCGATCGTCGCGGGCGGGGCCAACGCCTGCGTTCTGCACTACTGCGAGAACAACGCGCTCTTGCGCGACGGCGACCTGCTGCTCATCGACGCGGGCTGCGAACTCGACGGCTACGCCTCGGACATCACCCGCACCTTCCCGGTCAACGGCCGCTTCAGCGCCGGCCAGCGGGAAATCTACGAGATCGTCCTGGCGGCACAGCACGCCGCGCTGGCGGCGATCCGACCCGGGGCGCGGCTGATGGATCTGCACGATGCCGCGACCCGCGTAATCGCCGCCGGACTGATCGAGGTCGGCCTGATCGCCGGTGAGCTCGACGAAGCGCTCTCCTCGGGCAGCTACAAGCGCTTCTTCATGCATCGCACCGGTCACTGGCTCGGCATGGATGTCCACGACGTCGGCAGTTACCGTCAGGCCGGCGAGGAATCCAGCGGCGAAGGAACGCCGTCGCGCATCCTCGAACCCGGCATGGTGTTCACCATCGAGCCCGGCATCTACGTGCGCGGCGCTCCCGATGTACCCGAGCGCTTCCATGACATCGGCATCCGGATCGAGGATGATGTCGTGATGACCGAGAGCGGCTACGAAATTCTCAGCGCCGGGGTGCCCAACACCGCCGACGAGATCGAAGCGCTGATGCGCAAGCGATGATGGCGCAAGTACCGGGCAAGGCAGCGGCGATCAGGATCGACGGCACCGGCCCGGTGGCGCTGGCGTGCGCGCTGCTGCTGGTGCGCCAGGGCTTTGCCCCTGAGGAGATAGCGCTGAGCCTGCCGACCGAGCCGCCGCCCGAACAACTGATTCGGCGCGCGATCGCGACCTCGCACGGCAGCTGGCTCACGCTCGGGCGCATCGTGGAACTGCCCGCCACGGCGGTGATCAGGCGGGTCGAAGTGCGCATCCCCGGGCAATCCGGACTGCTCACGTTCACGGCCGATGAACTCGGCGTGCCGGCACTGGGCCATGTGGTTAGTTACGGCGAACTGGCCGCAGCCCTGCGCGCCGCAGCGGCCAAAGCCGGGCTGGGGGTGGCGAGCTGCGAGTCCGGACAGGATGCGGAACTGATCATCGATGCCGGCGGCAACCCCGGTGAGGACAGCGCGGTCCGCGACTTCAGGCAGTCGGCGCTGCTCGCCGATATCGAGGCCGAGGGCTGCGCGAGCGATTGCGCGCTCGAGTGGTTCACCGCCAACGGCCCGATCGCCCTGCTGCCCAAGCCCGAACCGGGACATTTTTCCCTGGTCTGGTGCGGCTCTCCCGAGGATACCGAGCGCCGGCTCGACCTCGACCCCGACGGCTTTACCGCCGAGCTGGCGGCGACCATGAAAGGAGTAGCGCGGTCGAACGCGCCGGCCGGCGGGGACACCCCGGCATTGACGCTAACTGGAGAGCGCCACAGCATCGCGCTCCAGCGGCGGGCGCGCCGCAGACTGGTCAGCGGCAAGGTGGTGGCGATCGGCAACGCCGCCCAGGCCCTGCACCCGGTTGGAGCGCAGGGGCTGAATCTTGGTTTCCGCGACGCGTTCGAGCTTGCCCAGTGCCTCGGTGACGCCCGCGCTGCCGGGCGGGGGCTGGGCAGCGCGCTGGGCCAGTACACCCGCTCCCGCGGGCTGGACCGCCGTGCGGTGATCTCCGCCACCGACACCCTCGCGACCGCCTTCAAATGGCCGCTGCTGCACCCGCTGCAATCGTTTGCGCTCGAGACGCTGGCGCATCTGCCCCTGACGCGGCGCGCGCTGGTCCGGGCGTTCATGTTCGGATTGCGCTGAGCGGTCGCGCTGGATGGTCGCGCTCGATCGTCGATAACCAAGCCCTTTACCTGCCCATTTTTTGAGCAGAAAGCCGCTTTCCGCTAGAATCCGCATCTTGCACTCGCGCGGGTCACGCGACGAGTGCACCAACCAATCGATGTGCGCCAGCGGCGCGCGTCCCTCGCGAGGCTCCGAGTCCGAAAAGATGAAAATCGGTCCGTTCAATGTCTCGAGCCTCGCCCTCCTTGCGCCCATGGCCGGAGCCACCGACCGGCCCTTTCGCGAGCTCTGCCGGCGCTACGGCGCCGGTTACACGGTCTCGGAAATGATCGCCTCCAACCCGCGACTGCGCGACTCGCGCAAGAGCGCGCGCCGGGCGCTCAGCGAGCTCGACGCCGAGCCCCGGGTGCTGCAGATTGTCGGCGCCGACCCGGCCACCATGGCCGACGCGGCCCGCCACGGAGTCGACCAGGGCGCCCAGATCATCGACATCAACATGGGCTGCCCGGCGAAGAAGGTCTGCAACACCATGGCCGGATCGGCGCTGATGGCCGACGAGGACCTGGCGACGCGCATCATCGCTGCAGTGTGCGCGGCGGTAGCGGTGCCGGTGACGGTCAAGATGCGCACCGGACCAACGCTCGAGCGGCGCAACGCGGCCGCGGTCGCTTTGGCCGCGCAGGAGGTCGGAGCCGCGATGATCGTGGTCCATGGCCGCAGCCGCGCCTGTGGCTTTCGTGGCGAAGCCAGCTACGAGACGATTGCCGAGGTCAAGGCCGCGCTGAGAATCCCGGTGGTGGCCAACGGCGACATCGACTCGCCGGAGAAGGCCCGGGCCGTGCTCGAGTTCACCGGCGCCGACGCGGTAATGGTCGGCCGGGCGGCATTGGCGCGGCCGTGGCTGTGCGCCGAGATCGACCATTACCTGGGCACCGGCGAATTGCTGGCGCCGCCGTCGTTCGATGAATTCGGTCGCCGGGTCAGGGAACACCTGCTCGCCCACTACGATTTCCACGGCGAATACGACGGCCTGCGCATTGCGCGCAAGCGCGTCGGCTGGTACCTCGCGGGCATGCCGGCGGCGACCGGCTTCCTCGCCACCTTCAACCAACTCGAGTGCGCCGCGGCGCAGCTCGAGGCCCTCGACGAATTCTTTACCCCCGGCGCTGTGAGCGACCGGACTACGACCTGGAGAAAGGCGGCGTGAGCAAGATTCAATCCCTCAATGACACCGTTGCTCGGTGTCTCGAGCGTTATTTCAAGGATCTCGACGGCACCATGCCAGGCGGCGTCTACGACATGGTGATCCAGGCGGTCGAGCGCCCGATGCTCGAGATCGTGATGCGCCAGTCGGAACACAACCAGCTGCGCGCCAGCGCGATCCTGGGAATCAACCGCAACACCTTGCGCAAGAAACTCCAGAACCACGGGCTGCTCAACAATCATGAATGAGTCAAGCAAAGTGACCGGACCAGCGCCGGCGCCGCGCGTCGCGCGCGCTCTGATCAGCGTCTCCGACAAGACCGGCATCGTGGCCTTCGCGGCCGAACTCGCGGCGCTCGGCGTGACCATCCTCTCCACCGGCGGCACCGCGCGGCTGCTCGCCCAGGAGGGCATCGCGGTTACCGAGGTTGCCGACTACACCGGATTTCCGGAAATGCTCGACGGCCGGGTCAAGACCCTGCACCCGAAGGTGCACGGCGGGCTGCTCGCGCGCCGCGACCTGCCCGAGCACATGAGCGCTCTTGCCGAGCACGGGATCGAACCGATCGACCTGCTGGTGGTCAATCTCTACCCCTTCGAGCAGACCGTGGCCCGGCCCGAGTGCACGCTCGAGGAAGCGATCGAGAACATCGACATCGGCGGCCCGACGATGCTGCGCGCCGCGGCCAAGAACCACAGCGCGCTCACCGTGGTGGTGGATCCGAGCGACTACGCGGTGGTGATCGCCGCGCTGCGCGCGGGCCAAACGGTTGACGCCCAGACCCGCTACGTCCTGGCCCGCAAGGTGTTCTCGCACACCGCGCGCTACGACGCCGCAATTTCCAACTATCTCGGCAGCCACGGGGCGGAAAGTGCCAACGGCCTTTACCCGCCGACCTTCACCCAGCAGTGGGAGAAGGTGCAGGAGCTGCGCTACGGTGAGAACCCCCACCAGAACGCGGCCTTCTATCGCGACCTCGACCCGGCACCCGGCACGCTCGCGAGCTACCGCCAGCTCCAGGGCAAGGAACTGTCCTACAACAACATCACCGATTCCGATGCGGCCTGGGAGTGCGTGCGCACCTTCGAGGCTCCCGCCTGCGTGATCGTCAAGCATGCCAACCCGTGCGGCGTTGCGCTCGGCAGCGATGTCGCCGATGCCTACGCCAAGGCCTTCGCCTGTGACCCGACATCGGCTTTCGGCGGGATCCTGGCGTTCAACCGCACCCTCGACGGCGCTGCCGCCGAGCTGGCGGCACGCCAATTCGTCGAGGTGCTGATCGCCCCGGCGTTCACCCCCGAGGCGCTGGCGGCATTTGCCGGCAAGACCAACGTGCGCATTCTCCAGATCGCGCTCGATAAGGGCGGCAACGAGCGCGACTTCAAGCGCGTCGGCGGCGGCCTGCTGGTGCAATCGCCCGATACGCGCAATGTTCTCGCCAGCGAACTGCGGGTCGTGACCAAGCGCAAGCCCAGCGAGAGCGAGTTCGCCGACCTGCTGTTTGCCTGGCGCGTGGCCAAGTTCGTCAAGTCCAACGCAATCGTGTTCTGCGGCCAGGGCCGCACCCTGGGCGTGGGCGCCGGCCAGATGAGCCGCATCGACTCGGCGCGCATCGCCGCGATCAAGGCTGCCAATGCCGGCCTGTCGCTGGCCGGCTCGGCCGCGGCTTCGGACGCCTTCTTCCCGTTTCGCGACGGACTCGACGCGGTGGCCGACGCCGGTGCCACCGCGGTCATCCAGCCGGGCGGCTCGATGCGCGACGAGGAGGTGATCGCCGCCGCCGACGAGCGCGGACTGGCGATGGTCCTTACCGGCATGCGCCACTTCCGGCACTGAGACCGGGACGCGTGCGCGAGATGGCCGGTGAAACGACGATCATTCTCGGTATCGACCCTGGTCTGCGCGCCACCGGTTTTGGCCTGATAGAGATCAGCGGCAATCGCCCGGTATACATCGCCAGCGGCACCATCCGCACCTCCAAGGACGACCTGGCGACCAGGCTCGGCACGATCTTCAACGGGCTGCGCGAACTCATCGAGCGCTACCAGCCGACGGTTTCCGCGATCGAGAAAGTGTTCGTCAACGTCAACCCGGCCTCGACGCTGCTGCTCGGCCAGGCCCGGGGAGCGGCGATCACCGCGCTGGTGAGCGCCGCCGTGCCGGTGCACGAATACACCGCGCTGCAACTCAAGCAAGCCGTCACCGGACACGGCCATGCCACCAAGGAGCAGGTCCAGCTGATGGTGCAGCGCCTGCTCACGCTGCCCGGCTTGCCGCCGAGCGACGCCGCCGATGCCCTGGCCTGCGCCATCTGCCACCACCACGGCGGCGCGTTGCGCGCCGCGGTGGCCGGTGCCGGCACCGGACTGCCCGCCGGGATGCGGCTGCGCCGGGGCCGGCTGTCCTGACCCGGGCTCTGGTGTAACCTCTCGGACATCATGATCGGAAGACTCAGCGGAACCCTGATCGACAAACGCCCGCCGGCGCTGCTGGTGGAGGTCGGTGGCGTGGGCTATGAGGTCGACGTGCCGATGAGCACGCTCTACGGCCTGCCGGCGATCGGCGAGCGGGTCGTGCTGCTCACCCACCTGGTGGTACGCGAGGATGCCCACCTGCTCTACGGTTTCGCGACCGAGGCCGAGCGCGACGCCTTCCGGCTGCTGATCAGGATTTCGGGCATCGGCCCGCGGATCGCGCTGGCGGTGCTCTCGGGGCTTTCGGTCGACGAACTCGCGCAGGCGATTGCCACCCAGGAGACCGGCCAGATCACGCGGGTGCCGGGCATCGGCAAGAAGACCGCCGAGCGGCTGCTGCTGGAACTCAAGGGCAAGCTCGCACCGGCGCTCGACCAGGCCCGCGCCGGCCTGCCCTCGGACACCGGCGCCGAGGTCACCCGCGCCCTGATGGCGCTGGGCTATTCGGACCGCGAAGCCAGCCTCGCGGTGCGCGGACTCGAGCCCGGGAGCACGATCTCCGACGGGATTCGCCGCGCGCTGAAGTCACTGGCCAAGGGCTGAGCAGGAAGCGCCGACGATGATCGAACACGACCGCCTGATCGCACCCGCCACCGCCTCGCCGCGCGAGGAAGCGGTCGAACGCGCGCTGCGGCCGCGCAGCCTGGCCGAGTACGTCGGGCAACAACGAATTCGCGAGCAGTTCGAGATCTTCATAACGGCGGCACGCAACCGCTCGGAAGCGCTCGATCACATCCTGCTATTTGGCCCCCCGGGGCTGGGCAAGACCACCCTGGCGCACATTGTCGCTGCCGAGATGGGGGTCAACCTGCGCTCGACCTCGGGTCCGGTCCTGGAGCGCCCCGGCGATCTGGCGGCGCTGCTCACCAACCTCGAAGCCAACGACGTCCTGTTCATCGACGAGATCCACCGGCTCTCGCCGGTGGTCGAGGAAATCCTCTACCCCGCGCTGGAAGACTTCCAGATCGACATCATGATCGGCGAGGGCCCGGCGGCGCGCTCGATCAAGCTCGATTTGCAGCCCTTCACGCTGGTGGGGGCGACCACGCGCGCGGGCATGCTGACCAATCCGTTGCGCGATCGCTTCGGGATCGTGGCCCGGCTGGAGTTCTACGACATCGCCGAGCTCGCGCAGATCGTGTTGCGCTCGGCGCGACTGCTCGACGCCCGGATCTCGGCCGAGGGGGCTCATGAAATTGCGCGGCGCGCGCGCGGCACGCCGCGCATCGCCAACCGCCTGTTGCGCCGGGTCCGCGACTACGCCGAGGTGCGCGCCGACGGGTCGATCGACGAAAGCATCGCCGACAGCGCCCTGAAAATGCTCGATGTCGACAGCGCCGGCTTCGACGTGATGGACCGCAAGCTGCTCCTGGCGATCCTTGAAAAGTTCTCCGGCGGACCGGTGGGGCTCGACAACCTGGCCGCCGCCATCGGCGAGGAACGCGACACCATCGAGGATGTCATCGAGCCCTACCTGATCCAGCAGGGCTTCCTGCAGCGCACGCCGCGCGGGAGAATCGCGACCGTCTCGGCATACCGCCACTACGGCCTGGTAGCGCCCGGAGCTGACAGCGCCACCGAACTGTGGTCCGACGGCAGCGGGGTCGCGCCCAAATGATCGACATCAAGCCCGGCAGCGACGGCGCCGCAGCGCGCGCGGCACCTGGAACCGTGTTCGAGTGGCCGGTCCGGGTCTATTACGAGGACACCGACGCCGGCGGCATCGTCTACTACGCCAACTACCTGCGCTTTTTCGAGCGCGCCCGCACCGAATGGCTGCGCGCCCTGGGCGCAAGCCACACCAAGCTCGAGGCCGAAGACGGGCTCTTGTTCGTGGTGTGCGACCTTACGATCAAATACCTCAAGTCGGCGCGGCTCGACGACCAGCTGATAATCGACGTGCGCGTCGCCGAGGCGCGGCGGGCCTCGCTCACTCTGGCGCAGACGGCGCGGCTGGCGGGATATGACGAAATACTGGTGAGCGCCAGGGTACGGGTGGCGACCCTGCGGCGGGGCGCAACCCGCCCGGCGCCGCTGCCAAAATGGCTGTTGCAGGAGCTGAACTGATGAATAACGATCTCTCGATCTTCACGCTGGTGGCACAGGCCAGCGTGCTGGTGCAGGTGGTGATGGCGCTGCTGATGCTGGTGTCGCTCGGTTCGTGGAGCGTGATCTTTCGCAAGATCTTCGTCATCCGGGCCGCTCGCATCGCCACCCAGCGCTTCGAGGACGAGTTCTGGACCGACCGCGACCTGGGCGTGCTCCATGAACAATTGCGCGAACAGCGGCGCGACCATGGTCCGCTGGCGCGGATCTTTTCCGCCGGGATGACCGAATTCCTGCGCACCCGCCAGCAACGGCCCAACGACCCGGCGGCCATGCTCGACGGATCGCGCCGAGCGATGCGCGCCACCAGCCAGCGCGAACTCGACGCGCTCGAGTCGAGCCTGGCGTTTCTCGCCTCGGCTGGTTCGGTCAGCCCCTACGTGGGGCTGTTCGGCACCGTCTGGGGGATCATGAATTCTTTCCGCGGACTGGCCAATGTCCACCAGGCCACGCTCGCGGCGGTCGCGCCGGGGATTGCCGAGGCGCTGGTCGCCACCGCGATCGGCCTGTTCGCAGCGATTCCGGCAGTGGTCGCGTACAACCGCTTCGCCTACGACATCGATCGCATTTCGAGCCGCTTCGAGACCTTCATCGAGGAATTCTCGAACGTTCTGCACCGGCAGGTGGGTTAGCCGGCATGTCAGCGATGCAATCCCGCTCGAGTTCCCGGCGCGGCAAGCGCCTGGTCTCGGACATCAACGTCGTGCCCTACATCGACGTGATGCTGGTGCTGCTGGTGATTTTCATGGTTACCGCGCCGCTGGTGCCACCGGGGACCATCGATCTGGCGCGCGCCGGCGGTGGCGGCAGTTCCCCGGAACGCTATATTGAGGTGCAGGTCAGAAAAAGCGGCGAATTGTCGGTGCGCCGCGTCAATGTTGGCGATCCCGGCAGCCGGGTGGTCAAGCGCGGGGATCTCGACAGCACGGTGGCGCAGATGCGCGGCGCAGAGACGCTGCCGATCGTGATCACCGCCGACAAGGCGGTGCCCTACGGTGAAGTGGCCGCCATCCTTGGTCAACTCAAGCAGGATTCCGGCTCCCGGGTCGGCCTGCTGGTGCAGCCCGAGCGCTAGGCATGGCTCCGACCCGTCCCCCGGTAAGCGGCGGTCGCTGGAAAGCGATCGGACTGGCCGTTGCGGTGCACGTGCTGCTGGCAGCTTTCCTGATCGTCGGCATCCGCTGGAAAACCAGCCCGCCCCCGCCGATGCAGGCCGAACTGTTCACTCCGCCGGTCAACCCGGTGTCCAAGCCGGTGCCGCCCGAGCCCTTGCCGCCACCGGCACCCAAGCCCCCGCCGGTGGTCAAGCCAGCGCCCAAACCGGAGTTGGCCAAGCCCGACATCGTCACCGAAAAGGTGCGGCTGGCGGCGGCCGAGGCCGAGCGCGAGCGGTTTGCCAACGCCCGCAAGGAAACCGAAAAGCAGTTGCGGGAGAAGAAACTCGCCGAGGAAGAGGCGCGGCGCAAGGCCGAAGAGCTCAAGGCGCAAAAGCTCAAGGAGGCCAGAGAGGCAGACGCAGCCAGGAAGAAGGCTGCCGAGGAGGCGAAAAAGGAAGCCGCGGCCAAGGCCCGCAAGGAAGCCGAGGAGAAGGCCCGCAAGGAGGCCGAAGAAAAGGCCGCGATGGCCGCCGAAGCGCAGCGCGAGGCCTACGTCAAGGGCCTGATGAACCAGGCCTCGGGCGCAGCCTCGGCCGGCGGCGCGACCAGTGGGTCCGGGACCGCCGGGGCTGGCGGCGGCGGTGATTCTTCCTATCGCTCGCTGCTCTCGTCGCGGATTCGAGCCGGCACCATATTTTCGATTCCGGCAGACCTCAGCGGGAATCCCAAGGCGGTGTTCGTGGTGACCGTAATGCCCGACTGCACCATCGCCGCGATCAGGATGCGCAAATCGAGCGGCTTGCCCAGCTGGGACCAGGCCGCCGAGCGGGGCATCCAGCGCGCCAGCCCCCTGCCCAGGATGCCCAACGGCACTTGTCCGCCGGAACTCGAGATCACCCGCGGTCCGCGCGATTCCGACTAGTGGGGCGCAAAAAACCGCCCGGCGGTAACAGCAGCCGACGAATGGTCATCGGAGCATGACTATAATGACTCTTGCCCGTTCCGCGTCCAGGGCGCATAGCCCCAGCGCGCACTTCCCCGGAACCAAGACACAAGATGGCACTGTTTCTTCCTGAATTCGCATCAATGGCACAGCGCAGCGTCGGCATCGGCATCGGCCTGATTGCGCTCTCAGCACTACTGCTACCCGGCAGCGGTGGGGCGCAGATGCGCCTCGACGTCTCCGGCGTCGGCGCTGCCCAGTATCCGGTCGCAATCGCGAATTTCGTCAGTGACGGCCGCGCCGGCACCGATGTTGCCGCAGTGGTGCGCGCCGACCTGGCCCGCAGCGGCTCATTCCGGATCGTCGACCTGCCGCTTACGATTTCCGATACCGGCAGCGTCGACTTCGCCCGCCTGCGCGAGCTCGGCGCCGACGCGGTGCTGGGCGGCTCGATTGCCCGCCTGGCCGACGGACGCTACGACATCCGTGATCGGCTGACCGACACCGTGCGCCAGCACTCCCTTGGCGGCGAGGCAGTGATCGCGTCCGAGGCCGATTTGCGCTTTGCAGCCCACCGGATTGCCGATTTCGTCTACGAGAAACTCACTGGCCAAAAGGGCATCTTCTCCACCCGCATCGCCTATGTTTCCAAGCAAGGCACCCGTTACCGGCTCAATATCGCCGACTGGGACGGCGAGAACGTCCAGTCATCGCTGACTTCGAGCGAACCGATCATCTCGCCATCGTGGTCACCTGACGGCACACAGCTTGCCTACGTCTCGTTCGAGAGCGGCAAACCGGTTGTGTACGTCCACAGCATCGCCAGCGGCAAGCGCCGCGTCGTGGCCAATTTCCACGGCAGCAACAGCGCCCCGGCCTGGTCACCCGACGGCAGGCAGCTCGCCGTGGCGCTCACCCGCGACGGACTCTCGCAGGTCTACCTGATCTCGACCGATGGCACAGGAACGCCGCGGCGCCTGCTCACTTCGAGCGGGATCGATACCGAACCATTTTTCTCCGCCGACGGAAAGTCGCTGTATTTCAGTTCTGACCGCGGGGGTTCGCCGCAGGTCTACCGGATTTCAGCCAATGGTGGTGACCCAACCCGGGTCACCTTCGGCTCAAATTACAACTCCAGCCCCAGGGTCAGCCCTGACGGCCGCACACTGGCTTTCGTCACGCGTCGCGACGGCCGCTATTTCGTGGCCATCAAGGACCTCGCGGGAGATGGCAAGGAAGAAGTGCTCTCCCAGGGAGGCAGCGAGGAAGCACCGAGCTTCGCTCCCAACGGGCGCTGGGTCATGTACGCTACCAAGGTCGGCGGGCGCGACCTGCTGATGGCAGCGTCGATTGACGGCCGGGTAAAGCAGCGACTAAGCGCGGCGGCGGGTGACATTCGGGAGCCGACCTGGAGCCCGTATGCGCGCTGACCTGAGAAGAACAATCAGCCAGGAATTTTGAAGGCCCGGTGACCACGGATTTGCGGGCACCGAATTACAGGAGAAATCATGTCAAGAATTCTGCATCTACTGCTTATCGCCGCAACGGCCGCAACTCTGTCCGCGTGCGGGTCGAACGTGAAACTCGACGACCCCCAGAAACCGGCGTCAATCGAGAACCGTGATGCCGACGCGGCGGCGGCTGCAGCGGCAGCGGCAGCGGCGGCGGCTGCAGCGGCCAAGGCCGGCACTGGCCAGACCGATTCGCGCACGATCGCCCCGGTGGTCGCAGCGCCCAAGGATCCGCTCAACGATCCCGCCAATCCGCTCTCCAAACGCAGCGTCTACTTCGAGTACGACAGTTTTGCGGTCGGGGCCGACTACCTGTCAGTCATCGAAGCCCATGCCCGGTACCTCAACGCCAATCGGCAGCGCCAGGTCATGATCGAGGGCAATACCGACGAGCGCGGGCCACGCGAATACAACCTCGCCCTGGGACAGCGCCGGGCCGAGGCGGTTCATCGTGCCCTCGCCGCGCTGGGGGTTTCTGAAGCGCAGATGGAAGCGGTCAGCTTCGGTGAAGAGCGGCCGCGCGCCACCGGCACCGACGAGGCCGCATTCGCCGAGAACCGACGCGCTGACATCGTCTACAAGTAACCAAGGGGCGCCGACACCAACCATGCAAGCACACCGTTTCCTGAGTCGGCAACAGTTGCGCACTGCAGGTCTTGCGGTCGCCCTTACGGCGACCGCACTGTCGGTGCTGACCCCCACCAGCGCCTACGCGCTCTTCGAGGACGACGATGCCCGCCAGGCGATCGTCGAGTTGCGCACCGAATCGCGCAACAGCACCCAGCAGATCAACCGCGCCATCGAAGAGATGAAGACTCGCTTTGGCGAGCGACTTGACGAAATGGCGCAGCGGCTCGATCGGCTCGAGGCCATCGCCCGTGGCCAGCTCGAGATCCAGGGGCAGCTCGATGCGCTGCGCCAGGAACTGGCAGCATTGCGCGGCCGGGTTGAAGTCCAGACCAATGAACTGACCCAGACCCAGCGCCAGCAGCGCGAGGGGTTCGCGGACGTCGACTCCCGGCTGCAACGCGTCGAGCCGAAGCAGGTGACGATCGACGGCCAGACGCTCAAGGTCGAGCAGGGTGAGCGGCGCAGCTTCGAGGCGGCGCTGGGCTTGTTCCGTGCCGGTGACTTCTGGGCGGCGCTCGCCGCCTTCCAGCAGTTCCAAAGCGCGTATCCGGAGAGCCCCTATGCTCCGAACGCGGCGTTCTGGGTCGGCAGCAGCCAGTTCGCGCTCAAGGACTACAAGGCGGCGATCGCGACCCACCAGGCACTGATCGCGCTCGCCCCCGATGGGCCGCGCGCTCCCGACGCCATGCTCAACCTGGGCTTCGCGCAACTGTCCGATGGCGACACCAAGGCCGGTCGCAGCACCCTCGAAGGGCTGGTCGCGAAGTTCCCGGAAGCTCCTGCGGCTCGAGCAGCCAGGGAACGGCTGGCGGCGCTGCCGCCTGACAAGCCCGCCCGAGTTGACCGGAAGAAGACCGGCCGCTAGAATCCTCGATTCCCTGCAGCACTTTGGTGGGGAATTGGTACGGGTCGTTAGCTCAGCTGGTAGAGCACCGGACTTTTAATCCGATGGTCGGCGGTTCGAGCCCGCCACGGCCTACCAAAAGAATCAAAGACTTAGGCCGCTCTCCGGAGTGGCTTTTTCTTTGGTGGGACACTGGCGGGGCACTTCGCAGGAAGAAAACCGGCCGCAACGGCCGCACCTGGCCCGTGTTACTCGAACGGGGCCGGCCCGAAGCCGACCGTCATCAACCGGCAACGTCCTGCAACTCACCGCCGACAGCATTCCGGCAACTAGTAATACCCTTTAGACTGATACTGATCGAGCGACGAACACAACAACGATGGATGGACGGAGATGGCAAGACGGCTGGTGATCATAGGTGGTGACGCTGCAGGGATGACCGCAGCTGCGCAGGCGCGACGGATGGCATCCGCCGACGAGCTCGAGATCCTGGCCTTCGAGCGCGGGTCTCGCACGTCTTACGCTGCCTGCGGTCTCCCCTATCTGATTGGCGGACTCGTCGAGGCCCCGGCCGAGCTTGTGGCCCGAACCCCGGAAGAGCATCAGGCCAAGGGCATCGATGTTCGGATTCGGCACGAGGTCACCGCCATCGACACCCAGACCGCCACTGTGACCGTGCGCAATCTCGACACGGGTCAAGAGTCGGTCACCCATTACGACGAGCTTCTGATCGCCACCGGCGCATCGGGCATCACACCGCCGTGGCCGGGCATAGACGCTGAAGGTGTCTTGCAGCTGCGAACGCTCGCAGATGCAGCCAAAGTGGAGCAAGCGCTTGCCGCGGGGACACGGCACGCCGTGGTGGTTGGCGCTGGCTACATCGGACTGGAGGTCGCAGAGAATCTGCTTGCACGCGGTCTGGCCGTGTCCGTGATTGAAAAGCTCGACGCGCCCATGGGTGCTGTGCTCGATGCCGACATGGCCGCTGCTGTCACAGACGCGATGCGCTCCGCCGGCATCGACCTGCGACTGGGCACCTCGGTCACCGGCTTCACGGTGAGCGACGGACGGGTGACCGCCGTCGAGACCGAGGCAGGGCCTGTCAAGGCCGACCTGGTGGTCATCGGCTTGGGTGTGCGCGCCAACACGGAGCTGGCCTGCGCCGCAGGTATCGGCGTGGGAGAGAGTGGCGGCATCATCGTCGGCGACCACCTGCGTACTGGCGCGCCGCATGTGTGGGCCGCCGGCGACTGCGTGGAGTCCCGCCACCGGATGACCGGGCTTGGTGTCGTGATGGCCCTGGGCACGCACGCCAACAAACAGGGCCGCTGCGCCGGCACCAACATCGCCGGCGGTGAGGCCACATTCGGCGGTGTGCTGGGCACGGCGATCACCAAGTTCAAGCAGCTGGAGATTGCCCGCACCGGGCTGACCGAACGCGAGGCTGCTGCAGCCGGGCTCGACGCCTTCGCGGAAATCACCGAAGCGTCGAGCCGGGCGGGGTATTACCCGGGCGCCCAATCGATGCGCATCAAGATCGTGGCTGAGCGTCAGACGGGTCGATTGCTCGGCGCACAGATCGTCGGCGGTGAGGATGCTGGCAAGCGCATCGATGTACTGGCCACGGCGCTGTGGAATGGCATGACTGTGCAAGAGGTGAGCGGGATGGACCTGTCGTACGCACCGCCGTTCTCGCCAGTCTGGGATCCGGTGCTGCTGGCTGCAGGCAAGGCTGCGTCGAAGCTCTGAGCCATCGGTCTTGAAGGCGATATCCGGTTCAGATGGGAAGGCCTCACACGTGAAGATGCTGGTACGTTTTCTTGGCGAGGCACTGCTGAACGGGTGACCGCTTTGCGGTTGGCTACCGTGATTCGAAGGTGACTCCTTGGGGTCGTCACCGGCACTTCCCCGCTTCTCTCGTGACCTAAAAAGAGCGACTCAGCTTGTCCTGATCGCACGTTTTTCGGTCATTGGTGCCCCCGTAGTGTCCCATTACATCTCATACGCCATTATTGTTTCTCTATACAAAACAGTGTATTGGAATCTACTTACGTCGGATTGCTAATCCGATGGTCGGCGGTTCGAGCCCGCCGCGGCCTACCAAACACTTCAAGGGCTTAGCCGCAAGGCTGGGTCCTTTGTGTTTATGGGTAAGGGGAAATCCTGGGGACCTTGGCAGTACTCTTTCAGTCACCCTTGACACCCACCCGAACCCACCATGCAATTCATCAAAGCCGAAGGCCATTCACGACCAAGGAACAAGCCCTGGCGGAGGTCGCCAGCCACGGCTGGCATGCGATTGAGAAGACCTTTCGCGCCGAGGACGAATTTCATTGGCATGACTTCGATGCGGTGATCTATGTGCTCGAGGGAACCGCCAGCGCTGAATTCGAGGACGGTACCTTTTATCAAGCTGGAGTGGGTTGCCGCGTGGCGGCTCCCGCGGGCGTAGTGCACCGCAACGTCGGCCCTGATTGGCACGGAATCATCGCCTTCAGGGTGCCCCCGTGGGAACTCACTCAGCCGGTGAACAAACCAGTTAGCAGCCGGGCCTAGCGCAACGCTGATTTTGGGCGGTGTCGAAAGACACAGTGCCTGCGACTGTCAATCCGCAGGTCCCGGGTTCGAGCCCTGTCCAGTGCGCAGGAGGACATCAGTACCAAGCGGCGCCCGCGATCACCCGCGAAGAAAGAACAGCGTTGTCATGATCGAACCAAGAACGACGATACCGACTCGCATCATCGGCGCAGGAATTCGCCGCGCCAGCCGAGCACCCAAATAACCTCCCGCGGTCGCCGCAATCATCATCACCAATGCCTGTGGCCAAGCCACGACACCGCCCCAGGCGTAGATTGCGACAGCTATCGCGGTCAGCAATGCCGAAACCACGTTCTTCATGCCATTCATTGCGTTCAGGTTCACTTGACCAAGCAAACCGAACAAGGCCAGCAGCAAGATGCCGAGGCCGCCGTTGAAGTAGCCTCCATAGATGGAGACTGCCAACAAGCCCACAGCAGACTTCCCTGCCGAGGCATGACCGGATTCATTGTTTTTGACCTTGCTGAGCAACGTCGGGCCAACGGCAAAAAGTATTGTTGCAAGCAGCAATAACCAGGGCACGATCTTGCTGAAGGTTCGGTTGTCCGTAACCAGCAGCAGGGCGGCGCCGATCGCTCCGCCGATCAAGCTCAGGACAGTGAGCGCGCGCAACGACAAGCCGGGCGGAGCCTCCAGGTCTTCGCGAAACCCCAAGACTCCAGCGGCATAGCCGGGCAACAGGGCAACGGTACCGGTGGCGTTTGCTACGACCGGTGGCAGGCCTGCAAATACCAATGCCGGGAGCGTCAGGAAACTGCCGCCACCCGCGACAGCGTTCAATGCACCAGCAATCATGGCCGCAGCGAGCAACAGCATGACATTGAAGGGATCGTTCAGCATTCAGGGGAATATACGAGCAGCAGTGCCGAGCAGCAAACAAGAGCGTAGCCAGGATTGCGCCGAGCGCCCATGCGCGTCGCAGGCTCAGTCCGACGCGGCCGTCAGGAAGTCACGCCGACAACGTAAGCTCACCCTTCAAGCAGACACTCTTGAAGTCCAATTTCTGCCGCAAGGGTGCTCCTCGGGGAATGGTCTTCGACAGTGAGACGATTGCAGGCTTATCGATGATTCCCGGAACCTACACCTACTCGCTACCCAACGACACCGTGACTCTTATCATTGGTGGTGAGACGGTTCCCGAACCCGCGACGCTGGCCCTCTTGGGGTTAGGCCTCGCCGGTTTCTCGGCAGCGCGTCGCCGCAAGCAATAATGCCCAAGTACTTCACAGGGACCCCGCCTCGGCGGGGTTATTGTTTGCGGCCTGGGTGGATGCAGACGTACTCGCCGCGCCCTGCCTGGGTAGGTTGACGATAACGCGTAGGACTGCGCTCGCGACTTGGCACTACCGTGGGGTGGCGGCGTTATTCCATTAGGCGCAGACTTTCATGACGCTGGCAAACGGTTAGAGTTTCGGCACCGACTGGCCAGCCGAGCCACACCCGACATCAATCGACGGGGGGAACTATGCAACTATTGCCTCGCTTGGTTCACATCGCCTTCCTCACCTTGCCAATGGCGGCATCGGCAGCCTACCCCGCGGTGACCCATCAGTACGAAGTTACCGCCGTCGACGCGGCCGGGCAGCCAATGGCTGGCGTCGAGGTCGAAGTGCAGTTGGAGTCCCGCAGCGCGCCCAGCCAAACCGTGCATTGCAGGACGGACAAGTCAGGCCGCTGCCCGCAGGTTGACTACCCGGTCAGGGCTGACCCGGCGATATCCCGGGGCCGTCATGTGTACTACTCATCAAAAGCCAAAGCCAAGGCGACCAAGGAAGGCTACTACCCAGCCAGCGGCGTGGCCTTGACTGCCGCCGGCTCAGGAATCGTGCAGTTGGACCTAACCGAGTTGCGGATGCAGATGGTTCAGCCCAGCGACTACCTGGATGACGGCTTTGCAGTGTCAGCCGCCGACCATGAGTTGCGCGAACGCGTGATGCGCCTTCTGGATGCCATCAGGCGGCAGAGCAGCCTGTTAAACGCTGAGGTGATGCTCAAGGGTATCGGAACGTCCGAATTCAAGGGCAAGACGTACCTTCGACTGAGCGTCAACAACGCGACAACTTACAACTCGCTCAAGCTCAACAAATACGACATCGGCAAACTCCTCTTCGATGAAACGGTGCGGAAGGTGCTTCTTCCACTCAACGACAACATCGCGGCATCCGAGGCCTACTACGGTTACGACATCATCGTCTTCGGCCACACCAAGAGTTTTGCCCAGGAGTACGCCGTGGCCGACAAGGTCGAATACCGCTTCTTGCTCCCGGCGGCTGCCGTGCGTGGCTACAAGGAGAAAGACATCTCGGTTCAGGCATTGCTGGACGCGGGAGTGCAACTGATGGACGATGAGCGCGTCGAGTTCAAGCTCCAGTAACTGGCGGCCCAACCATCATTTCACCGGCCTTCTCGAAAAGCCAGGCGGGCTGCGTCAAGTCAAGCCATCTTGTCTAGGCGTGCGCTGAAACGCCTCTCGATATCAGTGCTTTCGGTAGTTGCTGGGCTCCTTGCGCTTCTTGTGCAAGGCTGCGCCTCACTCCCCCCGGGGCGCCGCCCACCCTCACTGCGGCCCCGCTGGTCGGATCGAGACGCGAAAGTCGTCGTTTCCACACCTTCGGGTGATGACGCCAACCCCTACACCTGCACACAATCGCGATGACCAGCGCACTTTTCGCTTGGCAATGGGCACTGGTGCCGACTGTACTGGTCTCGCAAGAAGTGCCGGTTTACTGGTCGAAATTCCGACATTTGGTGATCTTGGGAAAACACGATGCGCCTGGCGCCCAAAGTCACTCTGCTCTTCGCGGGGTGTCTTCTACTGCTCTGCTCCGCAGCTGAGGCGGAGACGATCTATCTCTGTCGCGCGTATAGCGGGGGGGAATTCTGGTCGAGCGTTCACTGTAGCCAGAAACAATCGCTGTTCTTGCGATCATTCGGTGTTCCCGACGACATGCCTTTCAACCAACAAGTGGAACTCGGCAGACAAGGGCTCGCGAGCATTCAGCGGCATCGCGCAGACAACGACCGGCAATCCTTCAGCAGCTCGTCCACGACCCACACCACTACCCGGTCAACCACCACTTACCAAGCATCTTCCGAGTGTTCCCGGCTCGACAAGACAATCAGGCATTTGGACGCCATAACCCGCCAGCCTCTCAGCGGCGCGCGCCAGGATCAGATTCGTGCCGCGCGAAATACAACTCGCGGCCGCCAGGTCGAGCTGGATTGCCCCCAACCGGCAGTTGAATGAACTTGTCGAATCAAACCCGCATTGAAGAAGAAAGCGCGTAGACCATGAAACGCTTTCTCGTTCTCGCCATCATCGGCTTCGCAGCCTGGAAAGGTTACGGCGAGTACCAATTGCACCGCGCAGCGGCGAACGTTGGCGACGAGACAATCGAGGTTGTCTCGCCAGCGGTCGAAACACGCTCCGACCCAACCATTCAGTACCGCTGCGACGGCCGCACGTACTGCTCCCAAATGACGTCCTGTGCCGAAGCCAATTACTTTCTTCAAAACTGTCCGGGCGTAAAGATGGACGGGAACCACGACGGCGTCCCGTGCGAACGGCAATGGTGCGGGTGACAGGAGAGCTGGATCAATATGGGTATCTACGACCGAGACTACATGCAAGAACGTTGGAGAGAGTCGCCGAAGCGGAACCTCCGCCGGGCTCGCAACCCACGCCGGCCGACCGTCTTCAAGTTCATCTGGTTCGCGACAGCAGTTGTCGCCCTCTACTTCGTCGCGAAATACGCCCTGGATTTCCGTGACCGTCTCCCATTTCCAGCCACCGGCAGCGCGCTTTGGTATAGCCAGCCTGCAAGTCAACAGGTCACCGGTAATCTTACGATCACAGCACCTGGCAACAAGGGCATTAACTACGTCGTGCTTCTTGATGACTGGGCAACTGGCAAACCGGTAACACTCATTCCTGTGCGTGACGGCGAAGCTGCCACCACCCAGATCCCACTCGGTCGCTACAGAGTAACGATCGCAAAGGGAAATAGGTGGCTAGGGCCATCAAAGCTGTTCGGAATCGGCGGCGACGTCCAGGAGGCTGTGGACCCGCTTGAGTTCTATCGTTCCGGTCAGCAGACCGTTGGTCACCGCATCAACCTTGACACCACGCTGCGCGGCAACATGGCGACAAGGCCTTCATGGTTTCGCCATTGAAGCCTGTGTCGAATTTGTGACGCGTTTACAGGTGGCGGGCTAGGACAAGCCTGGGCGATTCACGGATCCCACGGCGGCATAACCTGGCATAGTCACCTGGGCTCGTTTTGTGAGCCTGGTCGCTGTTATCGTTTGCTTCCTGAGCCAACGATCAACGCAAAATGCCATCCCTCGACCACGAACTCCCCAACCCACCAGCGCAAGAGCCGCAGCTGCGCCAGTGGCTCGCATTCCCGGACACCCCGGCGACCGTCAAGCTGAACCGGCTCGCCCCCTTCTACGTGCTCCTCGAAGACCGTCGCGGCTACCTCAGCTTTGTGGCGACCAGGTCGCGCACGCCCCCCGATCCGGTCCCAATGACCGAACGACTTGCCGAGAGCGGCTGGCCCACGCGAATGCCATGGCGCAACCCTTACATGGAGCCCCATGGGCCGGTCCTTCTTATGGACAGCGACATCGAAGCCCTGCCCTCCTGGCCGCTGGAGGCAACCGCCGCTGACGCCCTCGGCGCGGCGCTTGCCACTCATGCTCCCACTCTTGCGTCAGACGCCTCAGCGCTGCGTGACGAGTTGCGCGCGCGGCTATCGGCCAGGCTGCAAAACGGCATCGACACTTTCGTTGAGGGCCTCGATACCGAAGCGGTCCGCGTGGCGCGTGCCGCTGGCGGCCTGACCGTCGCGCGCTACAACTATCTTGTTGGCGGCGACGAGCGCAAACGACGCAACCGCCTGCAGGCGGTCAAGCGTTACCCAATACTTGTTGACCGGCTCTCATCGGACGACGGGTACAAGTTGGTCAGGAAAGCGATCGACCAGGGCGAGCCACTGCTCGATTGCCTGGCCTCGCATTTCGAGGTCCAGCGCGCGGTCATTCGCCGTGTCGCCAGCACGCCGCTGGAGTGGATCGATGACCAGTGGCGCAAGCGCCCGCATGTGTTGATGCGCCTGCTGTCCGATCTCGAGCCATCAACCCGTCCTGCGACTCAGGAACAATGGGTGCAGTTCGATCGCGCGGTAGCGCTGATTACCAAGACCTCCGGGCACCCTGCGGCCACCACCAGCAATCGGCTGTGGCTGCGCCAGTCCGCCAGCGGTGGCTTTCGTCGGACCAACCTGCCAACGGCGGACCTGGCTGCGACTGCTGCGGTGATCGACGCGTTCAGCGCCGGCCTCCTGGAGGCGCTGCGCGAGGACTTTCTGGATCTGGTCAAGGCACCGCAGGCGGAACGGATGGCACGACACGCGCTCGCCACGGTGCAACAGGGCTTGGGCGTCGAGCGGATGGCCGCGGTGGCAGCGAAGTGGCTGGTGGCCTGGCGCGCCGCGCAGGCGGCTGCCGAAAGCGAGATGCAGCTGGCGACCGGAGAGCGCTGGCAAAACCTGCTTCCCGACGGCCTCACCATCGGCGACATGCAGGTCGTTGAACTCACCACCCCAGTCGCACTTCGCGGCGAGGCGGCACGAATGTCGAACTGCCTGGACACCTACGTGCAAGCGTGCGCACAAGGTGAGTGCCAGATCTTCTCCGTACGTTCAGAAGACGGGGTATCACATTCGGCGATCGAAACGCAGGTGAAGCGCGCGCTCGGAGGAGCATTCTCGGTGGTCGTCGTCCAACATGCCGGGGTGCGCAACTCGAAGCCACCAGCATCGTGCGCTCGCGTCGCGCCGGTGCTCCTTAGAGTCCTGTCGGGCGCGACGGCACGACTAGAAACCTACTGGCGTTGGCGAACCGCCGTTGCAAGGTTACGGAGAACCGACAGGGTTGCCCTGGCGCGCACCGCGGCAGCTCGTCGGGCGCTGGAGCGAGTCTTGCCAAAGCGGGTTGGCTACCGGGTACTGCTTGAGGCGGGGGTCGCACAGTTTCCCGTTCCTCATTCATAGCCCCAACGTGAACAGGCAGCGCCCTGTGCGGGCGGGCCTCCAGCCGAGGACTATTGCGTGAGGATCCACTCGGCCAGGTTCTTGATCGCTTTGGCGTCCTTGGTGCCGATGGCCTCATGGTCGTCGGAACCTTCGGTGATGCGCTTGATCAGCGCCGCCTCGGCATCAGGCCCGGCCTTGTACTTGGCCGCGGTCACCTTGAACGACGGGCCCTTCTTCGATTTGACCGCGTCGTGGCACTTGACGCACTTCTCGGCTTTGAGCAAGGCCTCAGCTGCAGGTACGTCTACTGCCGCACTCGCGGGGCCAGTCCAGACAAACAAACCGACACTTAAGGCGGCCAGGACAGAGTTCAGTTTCATTAGGTACTCCTTCAGTGGTTAGCGGTGTCTTGTAGAGGTTGTATGTTTCACGCTACCTTAACGCGCAGCCGCCCTGCCGGTTGACAAGGCCCCTGGCGCACGGCGACACGCGGGCGTCAAGCTTGCGACAAATCCCTGACAAACGAAGTTCGAACGGGTGCGGGCGAACAAGTCCCTTCTCGCTGCTCATCGAGGATGCCTTGCTTCGCGCGCACTGCTCTCCTTGCAGTTTGAAGACTTGACCGTTCGCTCACTAGTGGCATCAAGGTCATCTTGTCTGCCAAGGTCGACAATCGGACCCACGAAGCATCCAGAATTACCGCCGTAACGACATCACGGGCCTCGTCTTCTTACTCATACTCACTTCCTCGTTCTCTGCCTGGGCGCTTCTGGCGAAGTTGCTACCAACTGGGGGGATTCGATGAAATCGTTCGACAAAGCAGCCATCTCTGCCCTGGCATCCGACTTTCAGGGCCTGCTGATCCTGCCTGAAGACCCGACCTACAACGCTGCCCGCCAGATCTGGAACGGTCATATTCAGCGCCGGCCCAGGCTCATTGCACGTTGTTCGGGCGTAGCAGATGTGATCGCGGCGGTGCGATTCGGCCGTGAACACGGGCTCAATCCGTCGGTGCGCGGCGGGGGACATGCGGTCGCCGGCCATGCCATCTGTGATGATGGTCTCGTAATCGACTTGTCGATGATGACTGGGTCGAGGGTGGACCCCCTGGCGCGGACCATCCAGCTTGACGGCGGGTGCCTTAATGCCCACCTGGATCGGGAGTCGCAAGCGTTCGGACTCGCGGCGACCGGCGGCATCGTGAGCCACACCGGCATCGCCGGCCTGACCCTTGGTGGCGGGATCGGTCACCTCATGCGCAAGTTCGGATTGACGATCGACGCGCTGCGTTCGTGTGATGTTGTAACGGCTGAGGGCGACTTCCTCGTGGCCAACGAACGGGAAAACTCCGACCTGTATTGGGGTCTGCGCGGAGGCGGCGGCAACTTCGGAATTGTCACGAACTTCACGTTCGAACTCCAGGCGCTCGGCCCCTCGATTCTCGCCGGCATGATCGCCTGGCCGATGGCAGACGCGCCTCGCGTGCTGCGCTTCCTGCGCGAGTTCATGGCCGACGCGCCCGACGAGGTCGGGATCATGGCCAATCTTCGGCTTGCGCCACCGCTACCTGTGATACCGGCCGCACTGCACGGCAAGCCCATCGTAGCGCTCATCGCGACCTACGCCGGACAAATCGACGAAGGAGAGGCAATCCTCCAGCCCATTCGCGAGATCGCCACGCCGGTCGTAGATGCGATCGCGCCAAGGCCCTACGTCACCCATCAGAAAATGTTTGACGCGGCCATGCCGCATGGTCGCCACTACTACTGGAAGTCGCACAAGCTGGGGCCACTGACCGACGAAGTCATCGACATCGTCGTTGAGCATTGCGAGCAGATCACTTCGCCCTTGTCGACCGTTCCGATCTTCTCCTTCGGAGGCGCGGTGGCACGCGTGTCCGACGAAGCCACTGCGTTCCCCTACCGCGACGCCGCTCACGACATCAACATCGTCGCTGCGTGGCACCCCGAAGACGTCGGCGGCGCCGAACGCCATATCGACTGGACACGGAAGTTCTTCGACGCGCTCAAACCCCATAGTCGCGGGGTATACGTAAATTTCACCAGCGATGATGCCGCCGATCGCGTGCGCGCCGCCTATTCCGAGCAGCAATGGCGCCGGCTCACAGCCCTGAAGGCGAAGTACGATCCGACCAACTACTTTCGGATGAACGCAAACATCGCTCCTCACGACCGCACTTGAACCGATGGAGTGTCCATGAGCCCAACGCAAGCAAAGAATCCCGCCGAGACGTACGAAAGTTATTTTGTCCCGGCCATGTTTCTTCCCTGGTCCAAGATTCTGCTCCGCCATGCAGATCTCCAGTCGCGGCACCGGGTGCTCGATGTGGCCTGCGGCACAGGCATTGTGGCGCGTCAGGCGGCTCCGTTGGTTGGGGCACTGGGTCAGGTGGTCGGGCTCGACATGAATCCGGCAATGCTGGGCGTAGCTCGCAGCCGCCCCGCGCCGGCTGGCGCATCGGTCCAATGGCAGGAAGGGAATGCCATGGCTTTACCCTTTCCAGAAGGCAGCTTTGATGTCGTGCTCTGTCAACACGGTCTGCAGTTCTTCCCGAACCGGGACCACGCCGTGCGCGAGATGCTGCGGGTACTGACGCCGGGCGGGCAAGCGGTCGTGATCGTACTGCAGACCCTCGCGCAGCATCCCGTCTTCGAGGCGCTCATGGAGTCGGTGGCGCGCAACCTCTCCCTTCCCGTGTCTGCCGTCATGACGCCGTTCATCCTGTCTGACGCCGATGAGTTGCGGAACCTGTTTAGCGTTGCGGGCTTTCAGGAGGTGGTCGTTCACGCGGAATCAGCGACAGTTCGGTTTGTCGACCCGGAGCGCTTTGTGCCGATGGCCGTGACAAGTTCGGCCGCGGCGGTACCAGCCTTTGCCCAGTTGGATGAGCCGGCGCGGGCAGCACTTCTCGAGACCGTGCGCGCCGAAGTTGAGCCGGTCATCACCGCGTATCGCGATGCCGAAGCCGTCACGTTTCCGATGTTCGCGCACGTCGCAGTGGCGAAGCGAGCGAACGTCGGCCACTAATTACGTTCCTGGAGTCATGAAATGGCAGCCACTGGCGATCGAATCGCTACGTTCCACCGCCTGCACGAATCGGGTTGCTTTGTGATGCCCAACCCGTGGGATACAGGGAGTGCACGTGCTCTCGAGCAGATGGGCTTCAAGGCGTTGGCGACGACCAGCGCCGGCTTAGCCTGGACGCTGGGCCGCGCGGACAATCAGATCACTCTCGATCAGGCACTGCACCATCTGCGGGACATAGTGGTCGCCGTGAAGGTGCCGGTGAATGCAGATTTCGAGGGCTGCTACGCGATCGACCCGCAGCAGGTCGGCGCGCACGTCAAGCTTGCCGCGGCCACCGGGATTGCGGGGCTCTCGATCGAGGACTCGACGGGCGATGAGGCAAATCCTCTTCATGACTTCGAGCTGGCAGTGGCGCGGGTGCGGGCCGCGCGGCTAGCGATCGATGAGAGTGGCACCGGTGTCGTGCTGACCGGCCGCTCCGAGGGATTCGTGTGCGGGCGCCCTGACATCGACGAGACAATCCGGCGTCTGCGGGCTTATTCGGAAGCCGGCGCCGACTGCCTGTACGCGCCGCGGATCGAGAAAGCGGAACACGTTGCCGCCATAGTTGCCGCTGTGGCTCCCAAGCCCGTAAACCTGCTGATCAACGCGCCGTTCATGACGGTTGCGCAGGCGACTGCCCTGGGCGTGCGCCGGATCAGCGTCGGTGGCACGCTAGCGCGCGCAGCATGGGGTGGATTCCTGCAGGCCGCGCGGGAAATAGCAGACGCCGGGACGTTTTCCAGGTTCCAACGGCTACCGAATGTCGATGCGCTGTTTCGCGACAGATAGCCAGTTTGGTCGACGGCTTGCGCCCTTGCCAGTAGCGATCACCCTTACCACTCAGGGGTAGACTGGATGGCAAGAACGCCACAGCGCACTCAACCAGTCGGAGAACGTCATGTCCGAATCAGCCGATCAGCCTTACCAGGTGAAGCGGATCTCGGTTATTGCGAGAGGCGAGGATGTGCTGGTGCGCGAGTATCTGCTCCAAGGTGGAGAGTCGATCCCCTGGCACCATCACACCCACGTTACCGATCACTACTATGGTTTGGAAGGCAAGGTGCTGATCGAAAGCCGCCCGCCGCTCGAGCGCCATGAGTTGACTCCTGGCGCTTCCACCACCGTAACGCCGCCTACCGAGCACCACGTCTCGAATCCTTTCGACGAGCCATGCCGGTTTCTGCTTGTCCAGGGGGTGGGCAAGTACGACTTCATCAAGGACGTGTGAGGCGGGATCATCGTGGGAAAGACTTTCACGTTCTGGAAGCAGGCTCGGGCGTGAAAGAACCGAGCCATCTCCGCCGGTCGCTTTGATTGTTATCTGCGAAAAAAAAGGTTATTTTCCAGACTTGTCGATCAGACGGATGCGCGGCATTGATTCTGAAGTGCGGCATCTGCAGCGGCGCGAAGTTAATCCAGTGGTGGTTTTATCGAACTGCCGAAATGACCAAGGAATTGGGGAAGTACAGAGGGTCGAAAGCCCCCACGGGACCTCAATCTGAAGTGAGCCTCAAGCCAGAAGAGCTCACGGACACGAAGGGCTGGATTGTCGATTTCTGAGCGGTGGGTACGGTCTTCGGGCATAGCTTTTCCCGAAGCTCGCGATCGCCCTCAGGCACGAACGACTATCAACCGAGGGGAGATTCCAGCATGCGTTTGTCACCAACCATGAAGTTCCGCATTCCGGCGGTCGCAGCGATTGCAGTGACCACTGCCGCGACATTTGCATTTTCTGCCGCGGCTTCCGCGCAGGAGAAAATCACCTGGCGCCTGCAGTCACATTGGCCGAGCGCGAGCAGTTCGTTCAAGGACAGCCTCGGGCGCTTGCAAAGAGAGTTGAGCTCTTGCACAAAAGGACAGATGGTCCTCGAATTGCACGAGGCCGGCGCGCTGTTTCCGGCCAAGGAGATCTTCCCGGCCGTCAAGCGCGGTGTCATCCAGATGGGAACGATCTCGCCGGCCTACCTGCCCGAGACAGTCTCGACGGCTGGCATCGCCTCGGGCCTGCCGTTTGCATTCCGCAATGTCTGGGAGGCGTCCTACTTCCACAAGCATCTTGGCTTCGAAAAATTGATCCGCGACGAGGTCGCAGCGCAGGGTGTCTACTA
>JAGXFG010000068.1 GCA_024637395.1 Burkholderiaceae bacterium
CATCCGCTCTTCGTCGACGAGGCCCGCGACGAGGACCTGGCGCTCCTGCGCGCGGCGCTGGTGGCGGCCCGCGGCGACCCGAGACTGGTGGCGATCGGCGAGATCGGCCTCGATTATTTCGTGCCCGGTCTCGATCAGGAGCGCCAGCGCCGATTCCTCGTGGCACAACTGCGTCTGGCGGCGGAATTCGAGCTGCCGGTATTGCTCCACGCCCGCCGCTCCCATGACCATCTGTTGCGCGAACTGCGTCGGATCAAGGTGCCAGGGGGGATCGCCCACGCCTTCAACGCCAGTGCGCAACAGGCGGGGATCTTTCTGGACCTCGGATTCGCGCTGGGATTTGGTGGAGCGATGACCTTTGATCGCGCTACCCGAATTCGCTCCCTGGCAGCTGACTTGCCGGCCGAATCCCACGTGCTCGAGACCGATGCCCCGGACATGGCGCCGGCGTGGCTCCCGAGCGGCTCGCGCAACAGCCCGGTGGAACTGCCGGCAATCGCCGCGGCCTTCGCGCGCTTGCGTGGTGTTCCGCTCGCCGAAGCGATTCGCACCACCGGCAGCAACGCGCTGCGCGTGCTGCCGCGCCTGCGCGAGCTGCTTCTTCCGGCCGACTCCGGCTAGTTCGTCTGATACTGGAACTGGGCTACCGCCGTGCTGGTGGCGCCCGGCACCAGCACCTCGACGCTGATGCGATACTTGACGTGACCGGCCAGGGGCACGTAGCCGCCATAGAACGGCACGCCGATCACCACTGGCGAGAGCTCCTTGGTGATCCGCGATATCCCCGGATCATCGACGTTGACCTTGACCGTCGCGTCTGCGATCGGCTTGCCACTGTTGTGATTGAGCACCGTGACGCTGAGGTGGTGCTGGTCGCGACCTGGCGGGACTCCGCCGTGCATCTTGCGTTCGGGTGAATCAGCCGGGAATTTGGCCAGCTGCGCTGCCGACGCGACCCCCAGATTGATGTCCATGCCGGCCACCGTGCGCTGGAGAGCCCCGGCTGGTGCCGCCGGTCGCTTGGCCTTGATGCTCGGGCGTGCCGCGACCCGGGCGTTGGCGGCAGCCGGATTGAACATGTAGGTGATGGCGGAACGCAGCTCGGCGTCGGTGGCGCTGGCCACTCCGCCGCGCGGCGGCATGCCGCCATGGCCCCGGATCGCCGACATGGAGAGTTCGTCGAGGCCTTCCTTGGCGCGGGCGGCCCAGGCGGCCGTATCACCGATCTTGGGGGCTCCGCCGATGCCGGTAGCGTGACAGCTCGCGCAACGGGCGTTGACGATCGTCTCGCCGGGGCGGGCCTGGGCGAGTGCTGCCGGAGTTGCCGGCTCGACCCAGTCGCCACCCGACTGGTTGACCATGTAGGTGATCGCCCGTCCCAGCTCAAGCTCGGTCAGGCTGGGGTCGCCGCCGTGCTCGGGCATCTTGCGCAGGCCGTCGATGGCGCTCGAGGTGAGTGAGCTGAGCCCCTTGGCAGCGCGTTCGCGCCAGGCGGCGGCGTCGTTGATCGGGGGCGCGCCCAGCAAGCCGGCACGATGACAGTTGAGACAAACGGATTCGACAATGGCTTTGCCGCTGCGCGCGTCGGCCGGTGCGGTGGCCGCGGTGGCGGATGGCCCGGCGGCCGCATTGGCGAACGGAGCGGCAATGGCGACCAGCAGCGCTGCCAGCGCGGTCGCTACCCCGCCGCGCCACAATCTTGTTGCCCCAACTGTTCCGGTATTCATAGGACTTTCCCCTCGCAAGTCGATGTTGCGGACTCCGTAGCGGGCAATATACCTCGTTCGGGCCAGTGACGGGGTGCGGCCGATGAGACGGAACTAGGCTCCAAGGCGGTAACCGATCGGCCCTCGGGTGGATTCGCCGAAAGCCGGTCCGGTTCACGATCTGACGATGGTGAACTGGCCGCCGCAAGTCGCAGCATTGTTGCGCTGTGCCACTGCCGCGCTGGGGTTCCCCAGTGCCGCAGTGGTGCCGCTCGCCGCGATTGCGGTGCACTCCTTGCCACAGTTGCCAGAGGCGCAGCTCGCCTGGTGGCTGCTCGGTGGTGGCGCATTGCTGGGGCTTGCGGGCGGTGGCCAATGGCGCCTGAAGTTCGCCCTGGCCGCGCTCGCTGCCGGCCTGATCGTGCTGCGCGCGCACGGGGCCCTGGCCGAGCGGATCGCTGAAAGCCAGGAGGGCCGGGTCCTGCCGATCAGGGGCTATATCGAGAAACTGCCGCAGCCGCTCGACCGGGGGGTACGTTTCCGCTTCTTCATCGAGTCATGCGTCGGAACCGAGCCCGACTGCCCGGGCGCCCGCTCGGTCCAGTTGAGCTGGTACGAGAGTTTCGGCCGGGGCCAGCGGCGGGCGATTGGCGCGCCCCGGCCCGGTGAGCGCTGGCAACTCGCTGTGCGCCTGAAACGACCCGCTGCGCTGGTCAACCCTGGAACCTTCGACGGCGAACTCCGTGCCATCGAGGAGGGGGTGGCCGCCAGTGGCAGCGTAGTCGGGCCCGCCGGCGAGGGGCCCGGCAACTTCCGGCTGGCCGGACAGCACTGGAGCGTCGGTACAGTGCTCGAGCGCTGCCGACTGGTCGCGCGCGATGCCATCGCCGCTGCGCTGGCGGGAGCCGATCCGGCCGCCAGGGGCACGGTGATCGCGCTCTCGATCGGCGACCAGGCTGCAATCCCGGGGCACTGGTGGCGAGTGTTCAACCAGACCGGGATAGGCCACCTGATGAGCATCTCCGGGCTGCATATCACCATGTTGGCGGGCCTGGTCGTGGCGCTGTGCCGGCGCCTGCTGCGCAGCGCTCTGGTGCCGGGCGCGCTGCTGCTGCTGGTGCCGGTACCGACCCTGGCGTGGCTGATCGGCGTGGCGGCGGCCTTTCTCTACAGCGGATTGGCTGGCTGGGGAGTGCCGGCGCAGCGCACCTGCTGGATGCTGGCCGTGGCCGGAGCCGCGCTGATGAGCGGCAGAACCCGTTCGGTGGCCAGTGTTCTGGCGTTGGCGGCGGCCGTGGTCACGGTATTCGATCCCTGGGCGGTGCTCGCGCCGGGGTTCTGGCTCTCCTTCGCCGCCGTCGCCGCGATCGTGCTGTTCGGGTCGGCGCAGCGCATCCGCCGTCGCCGACTCCTGTCCGAAGCCGTGGCTACCCAGTGGGCGGCGACCATCGCGCTATTGCCCCTGGGGGCGCTGTTCTTTTCGTCGGTGTCGCTGGTCGGACCGTTGGCCAACGCAGTGGCAATCCCGCTGGTATCGATCGTGATCACGCCGCTGACCCTGGCCGCAACCGTGCTGGCCCTTGCCGTGCCGCCGCTGGGCGCATTGCTGCTGCGGTTGGCGGCCTGGAGCAGCTCGGTGCTGTTGGCCGTTCTCGACTGGGCTGCGGCGCTGCCGCTGGCGACCTGGACCGTGGTCCGGCCCGACGCGCTGCACCTGGCCCTCGCCGTGGCCGGCTGCGCGTTGCTGCTCTCGCCGGTGGCCTTGCTGCCCCGGCGCTGGGGCGCCGCGCTCTTGGCGCCGATGTTGGCCGTTGGACCAACCGGCCCGGCCGCTGGCGAGATCTGGGTCACCGCGCTCGATATCGGCCAGGGCAGTGCGGTGCTGGTGGAAGTGCCCGGCTACCGGTTGCTCTTCGATGCCGGGCCGATCTACGGCGGCGAACTGGAGGCCGGCACCCGGGTCATAACGCCCTACCTGAGGGCCCGCGGGATCGACAGTCTCGACGCCCTGGTGGTCTCCCACGCCGACGCCGACCACGCCGGCGGTGCCCAGGCGGTGCTGGGCAATTTCCCGGTCGGCTGGGTCGCCAGTTCGCTGTCTCCCACTCACCCGGTGGTCACCGGCGCCGCGCGCCATTTCCCCTGCCGACGCGGCGAGCGGTGGCAGTGGGGCGAAGCGGACTTCGTCTTCCTGCACCCTGGAGACGAAGATCCGGTTGGCGGGAAATCATCGACCAATGCCCGCAGTTGCGTCCTGCGGGTCACCACACCGGCAGCGACGGTGCTGCTCACGGGCGACATCGAGACGGCCCAGGAGCGGCAGCTGGTGGCAACTCTCGAGCCCGCAGTCCTGCGCGCGGATCTGCTGATCGTCCCCCACCATGGCAGCAAAACCTCGTCGTCGCCGCGTTTCCTGGCCGCAGTAGCACCGGCGCGGGCGGTCTTCCAGGTCGGGTATCGCAACCGCTACCGGCACCCCCATCCCAAGGTCGTGGAGCGCTACCGGGAGGCCGGAATCGACATCCTGCGCAGCGACTGGCACGGCGCGATCACGATCCGCTATCGCCATGGTCAGACGCCGAAAATCGCCCAGGCGCGGAGCGCTGCAGCACCCTATTGGCGGATCCAGATCGGGTCGGAGCGGTGAGCTCTGTCACTCGGGACAGTGAGTCCGGCCCGCTGCGAATATTCGGCAACGCGCTTACACTTCACCTCCCGGGCTCGATCGAGAGAGTATGCGATGGCTGCTGAACCAACCCTGAGTTTCGTTACTTGCGCCAGTCCTTTGGGACTGCACCGCATGGCGTATTGGGAGTGGCCGGCGGCTTGTGCTCCGGAGGACGAGCTGGCGACGGCAGTCTGTGTCCACGGCCTGACCCGCAATGGGCGCGACTTCGATGTGCTGGCGCAGAACCTGAGCACGCGCCGCCGGGTGATCTGTCCGGATCTGGTGGGCCGTGGCAAGTCCGACCGGGCGCCCGATCCGTCGCTCTACACGGTTCCCCAGTACGTCGCCGATTGCGTGACCCTGATCGCGCGCCTCGCCGTCGATCAGATTGCCTGGGTGGGCACTTCGCTGGGCGGAATGGTCGGCATGACGCTGGCCGCGTGTGCGCAAACGCCGATCACCACGCTGGTACTCAACGACATCGGACCTGAGCTCGACCCGCGCGGCCTGCTGCGCATCAGCACCTACGTCGGCCAGAACACCAGCTTTGCCACCCGCGAAGAGGGTGAGCGGGCAATGCGCGAACTGACCGCCAGTTTCGGCCCGCTCAGTGACGAACAGGCCAAGGTGCTGACGCGCCACTACTTCGTGCCGGACGGCGCGCGCTGGCGTTACCACTACGATCCCGCGATCGCGACCCCGTTTCGCACCACCACCGCGGCGGCACCGGTGAGCCTGTGGCCGTTTTATGATTCGATCAGCTGCCCAACGCTGTTGTTGCGCGGCGCTGATTCGGATCTGCTTGCGCCGGCGACGGCGCAAGCGATGACGGTGCGCGGACCGCGCGCCGAACGTGTCGATTTCGCGGGGATCGGTCACGCCCCGTCACTGATTCCAGACGATCAAGTCAGGACTATCGCTGAATTTCTTGGGAGGAATGGTTGATGACAATTATCAGAAACGGTGTTGGAGCGCGGATGTGTGAAGCGGCGATCCATAATGGCGTGATCTACCTGGCGGGCCAGGTGGCGGAGGATCCGCAAGCTCCGGTCACCGAACAGACCCAAAGCGTGCTGGCGCGGATCGACAGCCTGCTGGCCAAGAACGGCAGCGACAAGCAGCACATCCTGCAGGCGACGATCTTTCTCACCGACATCCGCGACTTCGCGGCGATGAACGCGGTCTGGGACGCCTGGGTGCCGCAGGGCCATACCCCGGCACGGGCCACGATTGAAGCCCGGCTGGCGGCCCCGGCCTATCGCGTCGAAATGCAGATCATCGCGGCACAGAAGTAGGGCGAAAACAAGAAGATCGGGAGCGTTACCCGATCCTTTTCTCGGAGACAGATGGTGCGCTACTTGTTGGCCATATCGCGGGCAATCGATGCCGGAACGTCGCTGGTGGGGCGAGTGGTCTACTGGCTGATCCTGGTCGCGGTGCTGATCAGTGCCGGCAACGCGATCCTGCGTTATTCCATTGGCTACAGCTCGAACGCCTCGCTCGAGATGCAGTGGTATCTCTCCTCGGCAGTGTTCCTGTTGTGCGCGGGTTACGCGATGCTGCATCAGGCGCATGTGCGCATTGATCTGATTTCGGGGCGTTTCAGTGCGCGGGTCAACGCCTGGGTCGACGTGTTCGGCCTCATCTTCATGGTGCTGCCGGTATGCGCCTTGATCATGGTTTTCGGCTGGGATGCGTTCATGTCTTCGTACCGGATCGACGAGGTGTCGCTGGACGCGGGCGGGCTGTTGCGCTGGCCGGTCAAGCTGCTGATTCCGGTCGGATTCGCATTGCTGATCGTGCAAGCGCTTTCGGAGTTGATCAAACGAATCGCGTTCCTGCGGGGGCTGCTCCCCGCTCGGGGAAATGACAGCGGCGGCGATGGCGACCAAGCCCCCGTCACCGAAGCGCAGCACGCGCGCCCCTAACTCCCGAGATCGACAGGCACATGGTACTCACACACGAAATGATGGCGCCGGTGATGTTTGCCGGGCTCGGGGTGATGCTGCTCTCGGGTTTCCCGGTGGCGTTTGCGCTCGCCGCCAACGGGATGCTGTTTGCCGCGATCGGCATCGAGGCGGGGTTGCTCCATCCGGCGCTGTTGCAGGCCTTGCCGCAGCGCCTGTTCGGGATCATGGGCAACCAGGTGCTGCTCGCAATCCCGTTCTTCACCTTCATGGGAATCATCCTGGAGCGCTCCGGGATGGCGGAGGATCTGCTCGACACCATCGGCCAGCTTTTCGGCTCGGTGCGCGGCGGTATCGCCTATGCGGTGATCTTTGTCGGCGCGCTGCTCGCCGCGACCACCGGTGTGCTGGCCGCGTCGGTAATTGCCATGGGGCTGATCTCGCTGCCGGTGATGATCCGCTATGGCTACGACATGCGCGTGGCTACCGGCGTGATCTGTGCCTCCGGGACGCTGGCCCAGGTGATTCCGCCGTCGCTGGTGCTGATCGTCATGGCCGACGTGCTGGGGGTTTCGGTCGGTGACATGTATCTGGGCTCCGTGATGCCGGGGCTGATGCTGGTGGGACTGCTGGTCCTCTTTATCTTTGCCGTCTCGGTCGTGAAGCCCAAGATGCTGCCGGCGCTCCCGCCCGAAGCACGGACGCTGCGCGGCCGGGCGTTGTTCACTCACGTCATGCTGGTGATGGTGCCGCCGCTGGTGCTGATCTTCCTGGTGCTGGGCACAATCTTCATGGGAGTAGCCACCCCGACCGAGGGCGGAGCGATGGGCGCCGTGGGGGCGTTGATCCTCGCTGGATTCAAACGTCGGCTTGATCTCAAGCTGCTCAAGGAGGCGGGCCATTCGACGGCTCTGATCACGACCTTCGTGATGTTCATCCTGGTTGGCTCGGCGGTGTTCTCGCTCAGTTTCCGGGCGCTCGATGGCGATCTCTGGGTGGAACACCTGTTCCTCGCGATCCCCGGCGGGGAGTGGGGATTCATCCTCGTCGTCAATCTGATCGTGTTCGTGCTGGGATTCTTCATCGACTTCTTCGAGATCGCGTTCATCGTGCTGCCCCTGCTCGCCCCGGTAGCTGCCAAATTGGGTATCGATCTGGTGTGGTTCGGGGTGATGATCGGAATGAATATGCAGACTTCATTCCTCACGCCGCCCTTCGGCTTTGCGCTCTTCTATCTGCGCAGCGTCGCGCCCAAGGAGGTTTCGACTGTAGCCATCTACCGCGGGGTCATTCCCTTCGTTCTGGTCCAGCTCTCGGGTTTGTTGATCGTGATTGCGTTCCCATCGATGGTCTACATGCTGATTGGCAACACCGAGAAGCTCGATACCACCAACGTGCGCATCGAAGCGCCGCACGACGACTACTCATCGGGCAGCGGGGGCGGGATCTACGGTGGTGGTGGCAGCAGCCCCTACGGCGCGCCGGCCAACCCCTACGGGGCGCCGCCACCAGCAAAGTGACGGGTGACACGCAGCGGAGGGAAACACCATGAATGCATGCATCGTCGGTTGGGCTCATTCGCCGTTTGGCAGGCTTGATGCGCTCGACCTTGAAACACTGATCGGAGGGGTGGCGCGGGATTCGCTCGCCCACGCCGGGATCACCGGCAAGGACGTCGACGGGATCTGGCTGGGTCACCTCAACGGCGGTTTCGTGCCGGAGATCTTTGCCTCGTCGCTGGTGCTGCAGGCCGACGATTCCTTGCGCTGGGTGCCGGCTACCCGTGTCGAGAATGCCTGCGCCTCGGGTGGCGCAGCTCTCTACGCGGCCTGCGACGCGATCGAGTCGGGCCGGGCGCGCATCGCCCTGGTGGTTGGTGCCGAGAAGATGACGTCGGTATCCGGTTCGGAAGTAGCCAGGATCCTCGGCAATGCGTCCTACGTCAGGGAAGAAGCCGCCCAGGGTATGACCTTCCCGGGGATCTTCGCGCAAATGGCGCAGGAGTACTTCGCGCGCTACGGCGAACACTCGGCGACGCTGGCCCGGATAGCCGCCAAGAACCACGCCAACGGCGTGCGCAACCCCTGGGCGCAGATGCGCAAGGATCTGGGTTTTGAATTCTGCAATACGGTTTCGGAGAAGAATCCAATCGTTGCGGCCCCCCTGCGCAAGACCGACTGTTCGCTGGTCTCGGATGGCGCGGCGGCGGTGATCATTGCCGATGCCGAGGTTGCGAAGAACTTCCCGCGCGCGATCGCGCTGCGCGCGCGCGCCCAGGTCAATGATTTCCTGCCGATGTCGCGCCGTGACGCAATCTCCTTCGAAGGTCCGCGCCGCGCGTGGCAGCAGGCGCTGGGCGCTGCCGGGTGCAAAGTCGACGACCTGTCACTGGCCGAGGTCCATGACTGCTTCACCATCGCCGAATTGCTGACCTACGAAGCGATGGGCCTGGCCCCGGCGGGGCAGGGCGCGCGCTTGCTCGCCGATGGTGTGGTGGCGCCCGGTGGCCGGCTGCCGATCAATCCCTCTGGCGGGCTCAAGGCCAAGGGCCATCCGGTCGGTGCCACAGGGGTGTCCATGCATGTGCTGGCGGCCATGCAGCTGGCCGGCGAAGCGGGCGAGATGCAGGTTCCGGGCGCCGAACTGGTCGGGGTATTCAACATGGGCGGATCTGCGGTGGCCAGCTACGTCAGCATCCTCGAACGCCAGCGCTGACTGTGCCGCGGCTGCCCCCGGGGCACGTCGCAGAATGGAAAAAGGCCGCCGAGTTGCCCCCAGGGCACGTCGCAGAATGGAAAAAGGCCGCGGGGTTGCCCCCGCGGCCTTTTTCTTGAGGCTAGGCCTGATTCGTCAGCGGCGAATCGTCCCCATGTAGGAGTCGTACGCGCCTTCGTTGAGCCGCGACCACTGCACGGCATCGGTTTGGAACGCGGTCTGATGGTCAAGAACCTTCTTGAACGTCGGGTTCGATGCCGAGATCTCGGCGTACACCTCCTGCATCGCCTTGTAGCAGACGTCCATCACCGCTTTCGGGAAGGACTTCAGCTGCGTACCGCCGGCAATCAGGCGCTTGAGCGCAGCCGGGTTCTCGAGATCGTACTTGGCCATCATTGCCTGGTTGGCCTCGTAGGCCGACGCCTCGAATGCCGCCTTGTACTCCTTGGACAGCCCCTCCCATGACTTGAGATTGACGAACAGCATCAGCGCCGCGCTCGGCTCCCACCAACCCGGGTAGTAGTAGAACTTGGCGACCTTCTGGAGACCAAATTTCTCGTCGTCGTACGGGCCGACCCACTCAACGGCGTCGATCGTGCCGCGCTCTAGGGCCTGGTAGACCTCGCCGCCGGGGATCATCGAGGGCACTGCGCCGAGCTTGGCAAAGGCCTTGCCAGGCAGGCCGGCAATACGGAATTTCAGGCCCTTGAGATCCTCGACCGACTTGATCTCCTTGTTGAACCAGCCACCCATCTGGCCACCGGTGTTCCCGGAAAGCAGCCCGTGGATGCCGTGCTTGTGATACCACTCGTTGTTCATCAACTCGTTGCCGCCGCCGTGAATCCACCAGGAGTTGTACTGGCGGAAATTCATGCCGAATGGGATCGTGGTTCCGAACGTCCAGACCGGATCCTTGCCGATGTAGTAGTAGGAAGCGGTGTGGCCGCACTCGATCGTGCCGTTCATCACGGCGTCGGCGACTTGCAGGGGGGGCACGATTTCACCGCCCGCGAACAAGCGGATGTTGAACTTGCCGCCGGAGAGCTCGCCGATGCGCCGCGTTGCGTGCTCGGCACTGCCGAAAATCGTATCCAGTGACTTGGGAAAACTGGAAGCACAGCGCCAGTTCAGGGTCGCTTGTGCCCGCGCCATCGCCGGAGCGGCCAGGGCCCCCGCTGCTGCTGCACCAGTGGCCACTTTCTTGAGCATGTCACGTCTTTGCATTATGTCTCCTCTTCAAAAATTAGGTCCGTCAAGGTTGAGGATGCGGGGCCAGTCGCGGCAAGTGTAGTCATTTCGCCACCTTCCCGGCGCACGATCACGCGCAATGCTACCCCCAAACAGCGCGTCATGCGCTCGCTGCCCGGGGCGCTACGCTGCCGGGCCAAGCCGCGCCCTGGCGCGCCGCACCGCGGCCAGCACCTGTGCCGGCGCAGTGCCGCCGATGTGATCGCGCGCCGCCACCGAGGACTCGAGCCGCAGCGAGTCCGCCACGTCATCGCCAACCACCGGCGCGAACTTGCGCAATTCTGCGAGCGACAGATCGGCCAGGTCGATGCCGCGCTCGGCGGCCGCGCGCACCGCCAGGGCCACGGCTTCGTGGGCGTCGCGAAAGGCCAGGCCCTTGCGCACCAGATAGTCGGCCAGGTCGGTGGCGGTCGAGAAACCTTCGCTGGCGGCAGCGCGCATGCGCTCGGGCCGGACCTCGATGGCCGCCATCATGTCGCAGAAGATCCGCAGCGTATCGCTCAGGGTGTCGGCGGTGTCGAACAGCGGCTCCTTGTCTTCCTGGTTGTCCTTGTTGTAGGCGAGCGGCTGGGCCTTCATCAGGGTCAGCAGCGCAATCAGGTGGCCATAGACCCGGCCGGTCTTGCCGCGGGCCAACTCGGGCACGTCGGGATTCTTCTTCTGCGGCATGATCGACGAGCCGGTGCAGAAGCGGTCAGCGAGCGCCACGAACCCGACTCGCGGTGACATCCAGATCACCAGTTCTTCCGAAAGTCGCGAAATGTGCATCATCGCAATGGCCGCCGCGGCGCAGAATTCGATCGCGAAATCGCGGTCCGAGACGGCGTCGAGCGAGTTCTCGCACAAGCCCTCGAAGCCCAGCGTGGCGGCCACCCGGTCGCGGTCGATCGGGTAACTGGTGCCGGCCAGGGCCGCGGCCCCGAGCGGCAGCCGATTCACCCGGCGCCGGCAATCGAACATGCGTTCGGCATCGCGCGCGAACATCTCGACATAGGCCATCATGTGGTGCCCGAATGTGACCGGCTGGGCCACCTGCAGGTGCGTGAAGCCGGGCATGATCGTCGCCGCCTCGCGTTCCGCCAGGTCGACCAGGGTGCGCTGCAATGTGCCCAACAGGGTAGCGATCGAGTCGATCGACTCCCGCAACCAGAGCCTGATGTCGGTGGCCACCTGGTCATTGCGCGAGCGCGCGGTGTGCAGTCGCTTGCCGGCAACCCCGGCCAGCTGGGTGAGGCGGCTCTCGATATTGAGGTGGACGTCCTCGAGGTCGAGCTGCCAGTTGAATTCGCCGCGAGCGATTTCAGCGCGAATGGTTTCGAGGCCGCTGCTAATTGCCGCGAGGTCTTCGGGACCGAGCACCCCCACGGCGGCAAGCATTTCGGCGTGGGCCAGCGAGCCGTCGATGTCGCAGGAGGCAAGCCGCTGGTCAAAGCCGACTGAAGCGGTATAGCGCTTGACCAGTTCGGACACCGGTTCCGAGAACCGTCCTGACCAGGCTTTGTTTTTAGTGGAGAGTTGATCTGTCATAATCGGCCGCGGCTCATGGAAGTCGGTTGAGAGCGGCCGAGCGGAATGGTTTCGGCCGTAGCGGGGAATTATATCGGTCGGGGTTGGCGGGCGCGCCATGGCGGCCCACCGGCATCCGGATCCTGAGGGCGATCAGCGATGAGCGACGAGACGGCGACCGAGCAGCGTGTCCGGGAGGCATCAGGCGAGTTGCGGCGTCAGGGCGCAGCGACTCCGGAGACCGATCCGGTGCGGCGCGTGACCGACGGGGCCGAGGCCGGGCTGCTGCCGGATTTCTGCAATTCCCGAATCGCGATGCGGGTGTTTACGGTGGTCAATGTGGCGACGCTGCTGCTGGCGGCGCTGCTGGCGACCGGGCCCGTTGAAACCTGGTGGTCGCTGGGCAGGATCATCCTGATTGTCGAGCCGACGCTGGTGCTGAGCATGATCGCGCTCTGTCCGATTCGCCGCATGCTCGCCGGTTCGCCCTTGTATATCCATTGGCTCGCGGGCGCCGGGATCCCGGCGCTGATTGCCGCTGTCGCCAGCGCCATGGTGGTGCGGTCGCTGCACCCCGCCATGTTCGCCAGCGAAATGGCTTTCTGGATCGTGCTGCGGGCCGTCTTCGCCGCCGCCGCCGCGGCAGCGACCATCGAGTGGCTGCGGCTGCGCACCAAGGCATTGCAGCCGGCCCAGGCCGAGGGCCGCCTGCAGGCCCTGCAAGCCAGGATCCGGCCGCATTTTCTGTTCAACAGCCTTAACACGGTGCTGGGACTGATGCGCAGCGACGTTCGTCAGGCCGAGCGGATCCTGGAGAATCTCTCCGACCTCTTCCGGGTGTTCATGCGCGACAGCCGCGAGCTGATCCCGCTCGACGAGGAGGTGCTGCTGTGCAAGGAATACCTCTCGATCGAGCAGTTGCGCATGGCAGAGCGCCTGCAGGTGCAGTGGAGCATCGAGGACATGCCAGGCGACGCGCTGCTGCCGTCGCTGCTGCTTCAGCCCCTGATCGAGAACGCAGTGCACCACGGAATCGAGACCCGTAGCACACCGGGGGAGATTGCGATTACCATCGGCACGACCGGCAACCTGGTTCGGGTGGATATTTCCAACCCCGTCCCGGAGCTGCCGAACGTGCGGTCCGGCAACCAGATGGCACTGTCGAACGTTCGCGAGCGCTTGCGCTTGACCTTCGACGTCGAGGGACAACTGGACACCAGCGTCGAAGGCGGGCAGTTTCGGGTTACGGTTCTATTTCCATATCGCAAAGAGAGAAGGCAACGAGATGGCAGAGGTAACTTCAATACTCATCGTTGACGACGAACCGGTAGCACGGTCGCGTCTGCGCGAACTGCTCGCCGACCTGGCTCCCGAGTTTCCGGTACGGGTGGTGGGGGAGGCGGCCAACGCCCCCGAGGCGCTGTCCCAGATCGAGCTGACCCATCCCCAGATTGTGTTGCTCGACATCCAGATGCCCGGCATGACGGGGATCGAGCTCGCCCGCCACGTGTCGGCGCGCTCGCAGTCGACCGAACACCCCCGGGTGATGCCGCAAATCATTTTCGTGACCGCGTTCGACGAGTTCGCGGTGGACGCCTTTGAAGTGCGCGCCATCGACTACCTGCTCAAGCCGGTCCGCGCACCCAGGCTGCATGAAGCGCTCAAGAAGGCGCTGGCGCGCCTGCCGGAAGACAATCGCAATTCGATCGACGAACTGGCGCGAGCCACCAATACGCGCCGCCGTCACCTCTCGGTTCACGAGCGGGGCCGGGTGATCCTGGTGCCGCTGGAAGAAGTGGTCTACCTGAAGGCTGAACTCAAGTACATCACCGTGCGTACGCGTGAACGCGAACTGCTGATCGAGGAATCGCTGACGTCGCTGGAAGAAGAATTCAGCGACCGCTTCGTGCGAATCCATCGCAACGCGCTGGTGGCCCGGCCGTCGATTGCCGGTTTCGAGCGGGTGACGCCAGTGGGCGATTCCGAAGGCGGAGACCCATTCTGGCAGGTGGTCCTGCGCGACATTCCGGAGCGCTTGCCGGTCAGCCGCCGCCAGTGGTCAACGGTAAAGACACTGGTCAGCTAGAATCCGCGGTTCTGCCCACGGAAACCGCGATGACCGCCGACCACAGCCCGACGAACCCGACCCTGTCCCCCCTCGCGCCGCCGGCCCGGCTGGTGATCGCCTCGCGCGAAAGCCGCCTGGCAATGTGGCAGGCCGAACACGTCCGCGACCTGCTCAAGGGTCTCTATCCGGATTGCAGCGTGGAAATCCTCGGCATGACGACCGAGGGCGATCGGGTGCTCGACCGGGCGCTCAACGAGATTGGCGGCAAGGGCCTGTTCATCAAGGAACTCGAGGTGGCGCTGCTCGAAGGGCGTGCCGACCTGGCGGTGCACTCGCTCAAGGACGTGCCGATGGAGATGCCGGGCGAGTTCGTCCTGGCGGCGGTACTCCATCGCGAAGATCCCCGCGATGCGTTCGTATCGAACAATTTTGCCGATCTGCAAAGCCTGCCGCCGGGCGCAAGGCTGGGCACTTCGAGCCTGCGCCGCGCCGCCCAGATTCGCGCGCGCTTCCCGCAACTCGAGATCCGCTCGCTGCGCGGCAACGTCAATACCCGCCTGGCCAAACTCGACCGTGGCGAATACGACGCCATCGTGCTGGCTGCCGCCGGGCTCAAGCGGCTTGGTTTCGCGCAGCGGATCCGTTCGATCATTGCCCCGGAAGTCAGCTTGCCGGCTGCGGGGCAGGGCGCGCTGGGCATCGAAACCCGTGCCGACCGTCCGGAAATCGCCCAATGGCTCGCCCCCCTGGTCGACGCCGCTTCCACCGCCCAGGTAAGCGCCGAGCGGGTCGTTTCGCGGCTGCTCGGCGGCAGTTGTCGCGTCCCGCTGGCGGCCTTCTGCGTCCCTGAGGGCAAGTCCGGTCTGCGCCTGACCGCGCGGGTGGCGGCCGAGGACGGCAGCGAGGTGCTCGAGGCCGTCGCCGAGTCGGAGACCGATTCGGTCGCCGCCGCGGAGTTGATCGGCGCCCAGGTGGCACAGGACCTGATCGCCCAGGGGGCGGAGCGCTGGCTCGGGGAACACTGATGCGCCAGCCGCTGCCCGGCCCGTTCGGCCGGTGATGGTGGTGGGCGTGCGCACTGTCGTCCTGACCCAGCCGCTGCCGCGGGTCGCCGCTCTGGCAGATCGGCTGGAGCGCGCCGGATACCACCCGATCGTCTGCGCGTTCGCTGAACTGGTCCCCGACGCGGCGGAGCTCGCACGCTTGCCTGAGACCAGCTGGGAAGAATACGAACGGGTGCTGCTGACCAGCCCCAGCGCGGTCGAATTCCTGCTCAGGGCGCTCAACGACCGTCTGCCCGAGGGAATCAGGCTGGGCGTGGTCGGGCCGGGCAGCCTGCAGGCGCTGCAGGCTGGGCTGGCGAGCGGCGGCGAGGTCGACGTGATCCATCCGCCGAGACCGCCTTACGATGCCGACGCGTTGCTGGCACTGCCGGCGCTGCGCGGGCTCGCCGGGCGGCGCCTGATGGTGCTGCGCGGGGAGAGGGGCCGCAGTGACTGGATCGACACGCTGGCGGCGCGCGGCGCGCTCCTCGACGTGCGAATCCTCTACGCTTCGCGCTCCATCGAGCCGGCTGCCAGCGCGCGCCAGGAATTGCTCGATCTGGCACAAAGCGGCGCCCCGGCGGTCTTTGTGGTCACCACCCGCGAGAGCGCCCGACAGCTCGATCGCTGGGCGGCGGACAGCGGTTTTGGGTCCTGGGCACGGCGCCAGCGGGCGTTGGCGGTGCATGCCCGCATCGCCAATGCCTTGACCGGGCTGGGCTGGAGCAGTGTGGCAGTTGTCGGGCCGGGTGAACGTTCGTTGCAGGCCGCGCTAGAATCGGGCTGAGGCGCGGCGCGAGGTCACGTCAAGAAAATCGGACAAGGCTGATGGCCGAAACCAAAAACGAAGCGGTACCGGAGTCGACGCCATCGGCGGCAGAGGGTTCCGCGGCCGGACGCGCTGGACCAGTCCAGCCGCCATACCCGCGCGGGGTCGCGGCTGCCCGTTGGGCCGGTTGGGTGGCGCTGATCCTGGTGGCCATCCTCGCGATCTATTTCCTGCGCTGGTCGGAACGCACCGGACGCGAGCTTTCCGGACGCGTGCACGAGGGCGAACTCAAGATCGCGAAATGGGAGATCGAGCTGGCCCAGGTGCGGGACCTCGAGCGCGATCTGCAGAATCGGGCCGCGGTTGCCGAGAGCAAGCTCGCCGAAGTGCTTGGCCAACAGGCCCAGCTGGAATTGCTCTACCGCGCGGTCACCGAGGACAATATCGAGGCGATCCTGGCCGATGTCGAGACTTCAGTGACGATGGCTGGGCAACAACTCGCGGCAGGCGGCAATCCCCAGGCGGCGCTGTTCGCGTTGCAGAGCGCCGACCAACGGCTGGCGCGCGGCAATGACGCCCGGCTGAGTGGATTGCGCGCGGCTATCGGCCGCGATATCGAGCGTTTGCGGTCTGCCTCAGGTGGCGATTCGATGTCTCTTGCGGCCCGACTCGATGCCGTCATCGAAGGTATCGACGGACTGACTCTGATCGCCGACGGCAAGCGGGCCCCGGGAGACAACGCGATTGCGCTTGCCGGCAAGGATGAGGCTGCCGGCAAGGCGCCGGCGCAGAACTGGTTCCGGCGAATGCTCGATAGCAGTGCGTTGCGCGAGGAACTGGCGCAACTGGTGCGGGTGAGCCGAATCGACGCGCCCGACGCGGCGCTGGTCGCTCCGGAGCAGGCTTATTTCCTGCGTGAAAACCTGCGCCTGCTGCTGCTCAATGCCAGGCTGACTCTCGTTGGTCGCAATGACGCGCTGTTTCGCAATGATCTCGATCGGGCCATTGGCTGGCTGACCAGCTACTATGACCGTGGCGACCAGAAGGTCGTCGCCACGATCGCGCAGTTGCGCCAGCTCAAGGCTTCCCGGGCGGCAACGTCGATCCCGACCGTCAGCGATAGTCTGGCGGCGGTGCGCAGCGCGCGCGGTGCGCGCGACGCGAAGCGCTAACCCCATGCGCCGCGCTGTCTGGTTGATCCTGGTCCTGTCGGCCGGCGTTGGGCTGGCGCTGTTGCTGCACTTCCAGCACGGCAACGTATCGATTCTCTGGGCGCCCTACCGGATCGATCTGTCGGTCAATTTTGCGGTGATCCTCCTGTTGCTCACCTTCGTGATCATGTACCTGGTCATCAGGGCGGCGAGCCAGACCATGTCGCTGTCGCAACGCGTCACCGAGTATCGGGCACGGCGCCGCCGTGAACGGGCGATGTCCGGGCTGCTCGATGCCGTGACGGCGCTTTTCGAGGGACGATTCGGCAGGGCAGAGCGTCTCGCCGGCAAGGCTCGGATTGACGAGACCGTGGCCGGAGTGGCGGCGCTGGTGGGCGCCAAGGCGGCCCACGCCGTGCAGGAGACCGAGCGCCGCGACCATTGGCTGGAAGTGGCCCGTGAAAGCCCTTCCGGGAAACTGGCTGCGGGGTTGCTCGGTGCCGAGATCGCGCTCGACGAAGACCGCCCGGAGGATGCGGCGGCTGAAATCGATGCTGTTCACGGTGGCAAGTCGCGGCACATCCATGCCCTGCGCCTGGCGCTGCGCGCCTATGAACGCTCGCAGGACTGGGAACGGGCACTGGTGGTGCTTGGGCAACTCGATAAACGGGATGCCTTGCCGGCTGCCGCGATCGAGGGCAGCAAGATCCGCGCCTACCGCGCGCTGTTCAAGCTGCGTTCGGGTGACGCGGACGCGATCTGGGAGGTCTACCGTTCGATCCGCAGGCGCGATCGCAATATCATCGAGATTGTCGACGCTGCCGCGCATGCCCTGGCTGGCGCGGGTGACGAGCAGCGCGCCGGCCGCCTGGTCGAGGAAGCCCTTGCCGATGAGATCTCGCCGCGTCTGCTGCGGCTGTACGCGCGCCTGTCGAGCCTGTCGGCTCGCGACCGCCTGGCGCGTGCCGAGAAATGGCGCGGCCGCCATGGTGACGACCCGGCGCTGCTGATGGCGCTGGGCGAGTTGTGCCTGGCCGAAGGCCTGTGGGGCAAGGCCGAGGACTTTCTGCAGCGGGTCGACAAGTTGGCTCCCAGCCGGGTGACGCGCCAGTTGCTCGGCTCCCTTTACGAGCGCATCGATCGACCCGACGAAGCCTGCCGCTACTACAAGCTGGCAGCCGAAGAGCAGGCGTCGGCGCCGCTCGAACATTGAATCGGAACCGTCGACTTCGGGCGCCGGGCATCGGACCATGCTAATCGCAGCTGCGCAGCTGAACCTCATCGTCGGCGACTTCGAAGGCAACGTTGCCGCGATTGTCGCGGCAGCGCGTGCCGCGGCGGAGCAGGGCGCGCGGGTGGTGGTCACGCCGGAGTTCGCGATTGCCGGCTACCCGCCCGAGGATCTGCTCTTGCGGCGCGCCTTTTATGTCGCCGCCGACGCCGCCCTCAAACAACTGCTGGCCGAGACCGCCGGGCTGGACATCTTCGTGGTCTGCGGCGCGCCGGTCGAACGCTCGGGCGGGCGCTTCAATGGCGCGGTAGTGGCGCATCGCGGCAGCCTCGTCGCCGAGTACCACAAGCAACAGTTGCCCAACTACGAAGTCTTTGACGAACGGCGCTATTTCGAGGCCGGCGACAAGCCGTTGGTGTTCGAGGTCGACGGCATCGCCTTCGGGGTGCTGATTTGCGAGGACGTCTGGTACCCGGGGCCACCGGAGCAGGCGCGCAGCGCCGGTGCCGACGCCTTGCTGGTGCTCAACGCTTCGCCATTCCATCTTGACAAGCAGCATCGCCGCATCGGCGTGGCCCACGAGAACGCCACCGCGATTGGCCTGCCCGTAATGGCGGTCAACCTCGTTGGTGGCCAGGACGAACTGGTCTTCGACGGTCTGTCGTTCGCGCTCGACGCGCGCGGGAAACTGGTGGCGCAGGCGCACTCGTTTGTGCCCGATCTGCTGCTGGTCGAAGTCACCGCCGGCAAGCACGGGGCGCGCTTTGTGCCCACCCGGATCGAGCCGGAGCCGGGAATCGAGGAGCAGACCTACGCCGCGCTGGTGCTGGGCGTGCGCGATTACGTCGACAAGAACGGTTTTCCGGGCGCGATCATCGGCCTCTCGGGCGGGGTCGACTCGGCGCTGACCATGGCGATCGCCGTCGACGCGCTCGGTGCCGAGCGGGTGCGGGCGGTGATGATGCCCTCGCCCTATACGGCCGAGATCTCCTGGATCGACGCCCGCGACATGGCGCTGCGCCTGGGAGTGCGCTACGACGAACTCCCGATCGGCGAGTGCATGGCGGCGTTCGATTCGACCCTGGCCGAGGAATTTCGCGGGCTGGTGGCCGACACCACCGAGGAAAACATCCAGGCGCGCATCCGCGGCGTGCTGCTGATGGCGCTGTCGAACAAGCACGGTTCGATCGTGCTCACTACCGGCAACAAGAGCGAGTTCGCAGTCGGCTACTGCACCCTCTATGGCGACATGGCGGGCGGGTTCGCGGTGATCAAGGATATCGCCAAGACGATGGTCTATCGGCTCAGCCGCTGGCGCAACCGCCGCGGCGAAGTCATTCCGGAGCGGATCATCACCCGCGCGCCGAGCGCGGAGTTGCGACCGGACCAGACCGACCAGGACAGCCTGCCGCCCTACGAGGTGCTCGACGCGATCATGCAGATGTTTATGGAGGAGAATCGCAGTGTCGCCGATATCGTCGCCAGCGGCCTGCCGGCAGACGCGGTCGAGCGCGTGGTCCGGCTGATCCGGCTCAACGAATACAAGCGCCGCCAGGCGCCGGTTGGAATCAGGATCACGCACCGCGCCTTCGGGCGCGACTGGCGCTACCCCATAACCTCGAAGTTCCGCGAGTTACCGCGGATCGCGTAACATCGCGCTGCAAGGAGCCTGCCATGAAGCGAATTTCCGCCATCATCAAGCCGTTCAAACTCGACGAAGTCCGCGAGTCGCTCGCCGAGGTCGGCATTACCGGGCTCACGGTCACCGAGGTCAAGGGGTTCGGCCGCCAGAAGGGCCATACCGAGCTCTATCGCGGCGCCGAATACGTCGTCGATTTCCTGCCCAAGGTGAAGCTCGAGGCGGTCGTCCCCGATAACCTGGTCGAGGCCGGCATCGACGCGGTGATTCGTGCCGCCAGAACCGGGCGCATCGGCGACGGCAAGATCTTCGTGACCGATGTCACCACGACGGTGCGGATTCGCACCGGCGAGACCGACGAGGCAGCGATTTAGGCGACTAGCGCGCCGCGAGCAACACCAGCAGCGCCCCGGCGCCGCCGTCGTCGGGACGGGCCTGGCAAAACGCCAGGACCTCGGAACGCTGGACCAGCCAGCGCATCACCTTGCCCTTGAGTACCGGCTGGCGCCGGAACGAGCCCAATCCCTTGCCGTGGATGATGCGCACGCAGCGGATCTCGCGCAGGCGGCATTCGTTGAGAAAGGCGGCGAGCGCCTCGCGTGCTTCGTCGACCCGGTGGCCGTGCAGGTCGAGCTGGCGCTGCACGGTCCAGTTGCCGCGCCGCAGTTGGCGGGGGACCATCGGCCCGACCCCCGAGCGGCGGTAGGCCAGCTGGTCATCGGTTTCCAGAATCAGGTCGAGGTCGATTTCGTCCGACAGCGACTGGGCCAGCGCCTCCTGCTCGTCGCGCTGACGCTGGCGCGGCTCGGGCGGCGGTGGTTCGCCGCGCAGCGTCGCCCTGGGCGTTGCCCCGATCGGCTCGACGCCGGCCACGGCGTTGCGAAATTCATCCCGCTCGCGTTCGTGAAGTTCACGGCGCGCAGCCTCCTGCTCACGCCTGGCCTGGGCGCGTTCGGCTTCGCGTTCAGCGGCGCGGCGCAGTTCATCGCGCGGCTTGCCCAGTTCTGCGAGGCTGGCGTACTTGGGTGTCATCGCTCCGGTTCCTGGCCCAGGCTCTCGCGGGGCCGTTTGCTTCAGTTTACGTCCGGCCCTTCGAGGTGGCGCTGGGCGTCGAGCGCCGCCATGCAGCCGGTGCCGGCGCTGGTGACGGCCTGGCGGTAGATGTGATCCTGGACGTCGCCGGCGGCAAAGACACCGGCGATGCTGGTGACCGTGGCCATGCCTTTCTGGCCGCCGCGGGTGGCGATGTAGCCGTTGTGCATCTCGAGCTGGCCGGCGAAGATCTCGGTGTTGGGGGCATGGCCGATCGCGATGAATACCCCCGCGAGCGCCAGCTCGCTGGTGGTGCCGTCGCGCTTGTCGCGAATCCTGATCCCGGTCACGCCGCTTTCGTCACCGAGTACCTCGTCGAGTTCATGCCACCATTTGATTGCCACCTTGCCTTCGCGCTCGCGCGCCAGCAGGCGGTCGATGAGGATCGGTTCCGCCCGAAAGCGGTCGCGGCGATGGATCACGGTCACCTTGCTGGCAATGTTCGCCAGGTAGAGGGCTTCCTCGACGGCGGTGTTGCCCCCGCCGATCACCGCAACCTCCTTGCCCTTGTAGAAGAAGCCGTCGCAGGTCGCGCACGCTGATACGCCCTTGCCCTGGAATGCGGTCTCGGACTCCAGGCCGAGGTAGCGCGCCGAGGCGCCGGTGGCGATGATCAGCGCGTCGCAGGTGTACTCGCCCTCATCACCGACCAAGCGCAACGGTTTCTCGCTCAGCGTCACGGTGTGAATGTGGTCGACGATTATCTCGGTACCGAAGCGCTCGGCGTGCTTCTGGAAGCGGGCCATCAGCTCGGGGCCTTGCACCCCGTCCGGGTCGGCGGGCCAGTTGTCGACCTCGGTAGTGGTCATAAGTTGACCACCCATGGCGATGCCGGTGAACAATACTGGCTGCAGGTTGGCCCGCGCGGCGTAGACCGCGGCCGAGTAGCCGGCAGGGCCAGAACCGAGAATCAGCACGCGACAATGTCTTGGGGTAGTCATCTGAACCTTCCGAGGTGTTGTAAAAACTCAATAAATCAGCGGCTTAGAATGTGATCTTCATACTTTTGTTGCTTGTACATCGACTCTTCCCACGATTATACTGACGCTGGTCCGGCCAGGTTCGGGCTGGCAACGCAAGGGGTTGATATGGCGCAAGAACACAATCTGGCCTTTCTGAAGCGCGTGCCGCTGCTGGCAAGCCTCAGCGAGGCGCAACTGGAAACGCTGGCGGCGAGCACCGTGCGGCGCAACTTTGCCAAGGGACGCACCATCGTGGCAGAGGGCGATTCCTCGCAGGCGCTGTACTACCTGCTCTCGGGTCGCGCCAAGGTGCAGCGCACCGATGCGGAAGGCAAGGAGGTGATCCTCGCCGTTCTCGGTGCGGGCGAGTTCTTCGGTGAAATGAGCCTGATCGACGATGAGCCGCGCTCGGCCAGCGTGGTGACGCTTTCCTCCTGCGATTTCCTGGCGATCGGCAAGGAATCGTTCACCGAACTGATGATGGCCAGCAAAGAAATTTGCATGGCTGTCATGCGCGGTCTGGTCGTTCGCCTGCGCGAGGCCGACCGCAAGATCGAAACCCTCGCATTGCTCGACGTCTATGGCCGGGTGGCCCGGGTGTTGCTCGACTTTTCCGAGGACATCGATGGCGAGAAGGTGGTGCCGATGAAGGTGCCGCGCCAGGAGATTGCCAAGATGATCGGCGCCTCGCGCGAGATGGTCTCGCGGGTGATGAAGGGGCTCGAGCTCGACGGGTTCATCGTGCCGCTGGGGAACGGACGGCTGGCATTGCGCGACAAGATCAGGTCTTACCTGCACTGATGGCTCGATCCGCAACTACACAAGTGGCCGCCGGCGGCGGCCGGGGGACGGCGCGATCGTCAGCGCGCGGCGCGGTTCGCACGGGCGACGTTGGTGCCTTCGGCCTGCCCGAGCGCGTCCTGCGCCTGGTCCACGAACTGGGCTGGCTGGTGCTGGCGGCATTGGCGGTCTTTCTCGGCCTGATCCTGCTGACCTACGACCCGTCCGACCCCGGCTGGTCGAACGCCGTGCCAGCACTGCTCATCAACAATGCCGGCGGACGGGTTGGTGCCTGGTTCGCCGATCTGCTGCTCTATCTCTTCGGGGTCAGCGCCTATCTGCTGGTGGTCCTGCTGGTGGTGGCGGTGCTGCGAGGCATGCGCGAGGCGCGCGCCAGCACGGCCCAGAACGCCCGTTTCGCCTGGGAGCGCTGGGCCGGCTTCACGCTGCTCTTCGTCGGTTGCGCGACGCTCGAGGCGTCGCGCCTGTCGGGCCTTGCCGCCCATTTGCCGCTCGCGCCCGGCGGGATGCTTGGCACGATGCTGGCCGATCCGATGTTCGACGCCCTCGGACCGGTTGGCAGCACTATCGGGCTGCTGGTGATCATCGCGGTGGGTTTCAGCCTCTGGTCGGGATGGTCGTGGCTGACCATCGCCGAACGGGTTGGCACCGCGCTCGAATGGACCGTGCTGAGCACCATCCGGGTCATCTCCGAGCGCAAGGACCGCCAGATTGGCGAGGCCGCGGCAGTGGCCCGTGACGAACAGGTCCAGGGACTGCGCAAGATCCTCGACGATGACAGCGAGCCGGTGCGGATTGAACCGGCGGTGACCCACCTCGCGCCGTCGGTGCGTGCCGAGGCCGAGCGCCAGAAGACCCTCTTTGTAGACCTCCCGGCCGACACCGTGCTGCCGGCGCTGGCGCTGCTCGATACCCCGCCGCCGAGCCAGGCTGCCGTGGCCGAGGAGACGCTGCACTTCACGTCGCGACTGATCGAGAAGAAACTCGCTGACTTCAATGTCACGGCAAGGGTGGAAGCGGCCTATCCGGGGCCGGTGATCACGCGCTACGAAATCGAGCCGGCGACCGGCGTCAAGGGCGCCCAGATCGTCAATCTTTCCAAGGACATTGCCCGCTCGCTCTCACTGGTGTCGATTCGGGTGGTCGAGACCATCCCGGGCAAGAACCTGATGGGCCTCGAACTGCCCAATCCGCGGCGCCAGACCGTGCGGCTTACCGAAATCCTTGGTTCGCAGGCCTACGCCGAGAGCAGTTCGCTGGTGACGCTGGCGCTGGGCAAGGACATCGCCGGCAACGCCATGGTGGTCGATCTCGCCAAGATGCCGCACCTGCTGGTGGCCGGTACGACCGGCTCGGGCAAGTCGGTGGCAATCAACGCGATGATTCTGTCGCTGCTCTACAAGGCTGATCCGGCGCAGGTGCGCATGATCATGATCGACCCCAAGATGCTCGAGATGAGCATCTACGAGGGCATTCCGCACCTGCTGGCACCGGTGGTCACCGACATGCGCCACGCCGGCAACGCGCTCAACTGGTGCGTGGGCGAGATGGAGCGCCGCTATCGGCTGATGAGCAAGCTGGGCGTACGCAATCTTTCCGGCTACAACAGCCGGATCGCCGAGGCGGCGCGGCGCGAGCAGTTCGTTTCCAATCCGTTCTCGCTGACCCCCGACGCCCCCGAACCGCTGACCAAGCTGCCGACCATCGTGGTGGTGATCGACGAGCTCGCCGATCTGATGATGGTGGTCGGCAAGAAGGTGGAGGAACTGATCGCGCGGCTGGCACAGAAGGCGCGGGCAGCCGGCATCCACCTGATTCTCGCCACCCAGCGCCCGTCGGTGGACGTCATCACCGGGCTGATCAAGGCCAATATCCCGACCCGGATCGCGTTCCAGGTCTCGTCCAAGATCGATTCCCGCACCATCCTCGACCAGATGGGCGCCGAGTCGCTGCTCGGCAATGGCGACATGCTGTATCTGCCTCCGGGCAGCGGGGTGCCGGTGCGGGTCCATGGGGCCTTCGTCTCGGACCAGGAAGTGCAG
>JAGXFG010000069.1 GCA_024637395.1 Burkholderiaceae bacterium
CGTTTATGCTTTACTAGACACCTTTCCATTGACCCCAGGTAGGTGCGCCCCGTGAAATTCCGCTTTCCGATCGTGATCATCGACGAAGACTGGAAGTCCGACTCCGCCAGCGGACTCGGGGTGAGGGCGCTGGCCAAGGCCATCGAAGAGCAGGGCATGGACGTCGTCGGCGGGTTCACCTACATCGACGTCGCCATGGTTGCCCACCAGGCGGCGCGGGCCGGTGCCTTCATCGTCTCGATCGATGACGAGGAGATCGCCGAGGACGGCGCCGAGAGCGAGGCCATTCTGGACCTGCGCAAGTTCATCGGGGAGACGCGGCGGCGCAACGAGCACATTCCGATCTTCCTGTTCGGCGAGACTCGCACGTCGCAGCACATTCCCAACGACATCCTGCGCGAGTTGCACGGCTTCATCCACATGTTCGAGGACACGCCGGAGTTTGTGGCCCGCTACATCATCCGCGAGGCCAACAACTACCTCAACGCGCTCGCCCCGCCGTTCTTCCGCGAACTGGTCAATTACGCTCACGACGGTTCTTACTCCTGGCACTGCCCGGGGCATTCCGGTGGCGTGGCGTTCCTCAAGAGCCCGGTCGGGCAGATGTTCCACCAGTTCTTCGGTGAGAACATGCTGCGCGCCGACGTCTGCAATGCGGTCGATGAGCTCGGGCAGCTGCTCGACCACACCGGACCGGTCGCCGCTTCGGAGCACAACGCAGCCCGGATCTTCGGTTGCGACCACCTGTTCTTCGTCACCAACGGCACCTCGACCTCGAACAAGATCGTCTGGCACGCCAGCCTCGGCTCGAACGACGTGGTGCTGGTCGACCGCAACTGCCACAAATCGATCCTGCACGCGATCATGATGACCGGCACGGTGCCGATCTTCCTGCAGCCGACCCGCAACCATCTCGGGATCATCGGCCCGATTCCGCTCGAGGAATTCGAGCCCGCGAACATCCGGCGCAAGATCGAGGCCAACCCGCTGATCCGCGACAAGAGCGTCCAGCCGCGGGTGATGACCATCACCCAGTCGACCTATGACGGCGTGATCTACAACGTCGAGCGCATCAAGCAGACGCTGGGCAACTACATCGAGAACCTGCACTTCGACGAGGCCTGGCTGCCGCACGCCGTGTTCCACGATTTCTATCACGAGTTCCACGCCATCGGACCGAACCGGCCGCGCAGCAAGGACGCGATGATCTTTGCGACGCAGTCGACCCACAAGCTGCTGGCCGGACTCTCCCAGGCCTCGCAGATCCTGGTCCAGGACTCCGAGACCCGGCACCTCGACCGGTACCGCTTCAACGAGGCCTACCTGATGCATACCTCGACCAGCCCGCAGTACGCGATCATCGCTTCGTGCGACGTCGCCGCGGCGATGATGGAGCCGCCGGGGGGCAAGGCGCTGGTCGAGGAGTCGATCTTCGAATCGCTCGAGTTCCGCCGCGCGATGCGCAAGGTCGACGCCGAGTACGGTGACTCGTGGTGGTTCAAGGTCTGGGGGCCGCGCAATCTTGCCGATTCGGGAATCGGCAAGCGCGACAAGTGGTTCCTCAAGTCGAGCGACAAGTGGCACGGTTTCGGCAAGCTGGTCACCAACTTCACGATGCTCGACCCGATCAAGGCGACCATCGTCACGCCCGGGCTGGATATCACCGGTCGCTTCGCTTCCTGGGGAATCCCGGCTTCGATCGCAACCAAGTACCTCGCCGAGCACGGGGTGGTGGTCGAGAAGACCGGCCTGTACTCGTTTTTCGTGATGTTCACTATCGGCATCACCAAGGGGCGCTGGAACACCCTGGTCACCGAGTTGCAGCAGTTCAAGACCGACTACGATGCGAACCAGCCGCTGTGGCGGGTGATGCCGGAATTCGTCCAGGCGCATCCGCAGTACGAGCGCGTCGGCTTGCGCGACCTGGCGCAGCAAATCCACGAGGAATACCGGCGCTGTGACGTGGCCCGGGTGACCACCGAGATGTATCTCTCGGCGATGGAGCCGGTGATGAAACCGTCGACCGCCTTCGAATGCCTGGCGCACCGCCAGGTGGAGCGGGTGCCGATCGACGACCTCGAAGGCCGGGTCACCACCATGCTGGTGACACCCTATCCGCCGGGGATCCCGCTACTGATCCCGGGCGAGAGGTTCAACCGGACGATCATCGAATACCTGATGTTCGTCCGCGGTTTCAACCATCAGTTCCCGGGTTTTGAAACCGACGTCCACGGCCTGGCGGTCGAACGCCGCGATGGTGTCGACCACTATTCGGTGGACTGCGTTTCAGAGGCCTTCCTCGCCGCACTGGGATAGGCCGGCACGGCCTGGCAGGCTGATCGGACCGCTCAGGGGGGGCCGTTTTCGGGCCAGACCGCTTCGATCTCGCCCAGCGGAGTGGCGGCCTGCTTGGCCAGGCCGGTGCGCGCCCCGGCGTGCTTGGCGGCAGTGTTGCTGGTGCGCCCGCCGATACGCAGCACCTTGCGCTGCTCGGGGGTCATCGATTCGTAGCGCTGCCACTGACTGACCCGCTCCTCCGAGGGCAGTTGCCGGGCCAGGCGGAAATTAGCGCGCGCCAGCTTGCGTTGCTCAGGTGTGAGATCAGCCCACTCGACGATCCTGGTCCTGACCTTGGCCTGCTTGTCGGCCGACAGTTTCGGGAACTTCGCCGCCAGCGAAACCCAGATTCTCCTCTCGTGGGGAGACCAGGAGTTCCATTGCGCCGCGAAGGGCTGCAACAGGTTGCGCGCCGGCTCGCCCAGCGAATCCCAGAGCGGCCCGTCAGTTGGCGCCGCGGCGGCCTTGCGCTTGGCCTTGGTTACCGGTGCGGCTTTGGCCTCGGCGGGGCTGGCGCTACTCATCCCGGGCTCGCCCGCTGCCGCCAAGCCAGCCGCGGCCGCGGTCAGCGCGGTAAAGACCAGCGCCGCAACTGTTGTCCAGCCGCTCCGGTTCATTCCCGCACGTTCTTCAGAAAGACGCCAAAGCCGTTGTCGGCGTAGGCGGCGATTGGCACGTCGTCGAGCAGGACCGCGGTATCGAGGTCGGCAACCTCCCGGGTTCGCACCACCTCGCTCCATTGCGAAACCAGCACCAGACCGGCTACCAGGACGATTATCGGCAAGACCATCACGGCCAGGCGCCATCCCAGAGCCGGCTCGCCCAGCCGGCGCCCCTCTCCCCCGGCCACTGCCAGCTCGCCCTGATGCACCCGGCTGGCGACCTGCACCGTCGCAGGGAGGCGGCCGAGAGCACGTTCACGCGCCAGTTCGAGGCGATGGGTAACCCGGTAGGGCAGATGCTCGGCCCGCGCATCGAGCGCCCGGCGGACGGTGCGAATGGTTTCCAGTTCGTTCATAGTGAAATACCTTTGGCCTTGAGCGCCGTGGCTAGTGCGTGGTTGGCGCGCGAGCAGTGGGTCTTGACGCTGCCCTCGGAACAACCCATGGCAACGGCCGTCTCGGCCAGGCTCATGTCCTCCCAGTAACGCATCATGAAAGCCTCCCGTTGACGTGCCGGCAGTCTTTTAACCTCTGCTTCGATCAGGGCCATGGTTTGGCTGCGTTCGACCTGATCGGCGGCACTTTCCGCCTGGGGACTCCCGGGCTCCGACTCGATGGCCTCGAGGATGTCACGGGTTCCTTCATCCGAGCCGTCGTCGGGTCCCAGCGCCGAGAACAGCGTGGTCCAGCGGTTGCGCACGGTCTCGCGGCGGAAGTGGTCGGTGGTGGTGGTCTTGAGAATGGCGTGGAACAACGGGCCGAGCTCGGCCGGAGGCCGGTCGTGGTAGCGTTCGACCAGCTTGATCATGGCGTCCTGGACGATGTCGAGTGCGACCTCCTCGCGCCGCACGGTGTAGACCGTTTGCACGAAGGCCCGTCTTTCGACAGTGGCCAGGAAATCGGACATCTCCTTGCGGTTTGCCATGGGAACGTCTGGCGCGGTCACTGCCTCATGATTTCTGAGCAGGCATCGTAGCAGAGCCCCGCACCGGCGCCGGGGTTTTGGCCGTCTTCTTGACCACCGGTGTTGCGCCGCAGTATCCTTTCGCGCTTACCAACTATGGTTTCCGTGCCGCGGATTTTGATCGACGCGGCGCCCGGACGGCCTTTGCAGGGGTGGCGGACCACGCCCCCTCGCGCACAAGGCGCGCATGCCGGAAGCGGCCTCACAAGGGTTCGTGACCGGCGTCCGATCAATCTCGCAGGCCCCGTGCCAAGGTCTGCGTCGTTGCGACAACAGGTCGTTGCGGCGCCGGCGGACGGGCTCCCTGGACCTTGAAAGGAAGTAGGAACATGGAACTAACCGGCGCCGAAATCGTCGTCCGCTGTCTGCAGGAAGAAGGTGTCGAGCACGTCTTCGGGTATCCCGGAGGGGCGGTGCTCTACATCTACGACGAAATCTTCAAGCAGGACAAATTTCAGCACATCCTCGTGCGTCACGAGCAGGCGGCGGTGCATGCCGCCGATGCCTATTCGCGCTCGAGCCGCAAGGTGGGGGTGGCGCTGGTCACGAGCGGTCCCGGAGTCACCAACGCGGTGACCGGCATCGCCACCGCCTACATGGATTCGATCCCGCTGGTGATCCTGTCGGGCCAGGTGCCGACGCATGCGATCGGCGAGGACGCCTTCCAGGAATGCGACGCGGTCGGGATCACCCGGCCCTGCGTCAAGCACAATTTCCTGGTCAAGGACGTCAAGCATCTCGCCGAGACCATCAAGAAGGCCTTCCACATCGCCTCGACCGGGCGACCCGGGCCGGTGCTGGTCGACATTCCCAAGGACGTCACCCGGGAGAAGTGCCGCTACGAGTATCCCAAGACCGTGGCGATGCGTTCCTACAACCCGGTTACCAAGGGCCACCAGGGACAGATCAAGAAGGCGCTGCAGCTGATTCGCGGTGCCGAGCGACCGATGATCTACACCGGCGGCGGGGTCATCCTCTCCAATGGCTCCGAGGAACTGCGCCGCTTCGTCGATCTGCTCGGCTTCCCCTGCACCAGCACGCTGATGGGCCTGGGGGGGTATCCCGCCTCGGATCCGAAGTTCCTCGGCATGCTCGGCATGCACGGCACCTATGAAGCCAATATGGCGATGCAGCATTGCGACGTGCTGCTGGCGATCGGCGCGCGCTTCGACGACCGCGTGATCGGCAACCCGAAGCACTTCGCCCAGAATCCGCGCCGGATAGTCCATGTCGATATCGACCCCTCGTCGATCTCGAAGCGGGTCCGGGTCGATGTTCCGATCGTGGGCGATGTGCGCGACACCCTCGCGACGATGAACGCGCTGCTCGAGGCGGACCAGCCGGTGCAGGTCAATGCCAAACCGCTGGCCGGATGGTGGCGCCAGATCGAGGAGTGGCGCACCAAGGATTGCCTCAAGTACGACCTTGGGGTCGACGTCGTCAAGCCGCAGTACGTGATCGAGAAACTGTGGGAGGTTACCGGTGGCGACGCCTTCGTCACCTCGGACGTCGGCCAGCACCAGATGTGGGCAGCGCAGTACTACCGGTTCGACAAGCCGCGGCGCTGGATCAATTCCGGCGGCCTGGGCACGATGGGGGTCGGACTGCCGTTTGCGATGGGGGTGCTGCTGGCCAACCCCGGCGCGGACGTGGTCTGCGTGACCGGCGAGGGTTCGATCCAGATGTGCATCCAGGAACTCTCGACCTGCCTCCAGTACAACCTGCCGGTGAAGATCGTCAACCTCAACAACCGTTACCTGGGCATGGTGCGCCAGTGGCAGGAGATCGAGTACGGCGGACGCTACTCGAACTCCTACATGGATGCGCTGCCCGATTTCGTCGCCCTGGCCGAGGCCTACGGTCACGTCGGGATCAAGGTCGATCGCCCGGACCAGGTCGAGGGCGCGCTGCGCGACGCGTTCGGCAAATACAAGGACCGGCTGGTCTTCATCGATGTAATCACCGACCAGACCGAGAACGTCTGGCCGATGGTGCAGGGCGGCAAGGGCCTGACCGAGATGCTGCTCGGCTCGGTCGATCTGTGAAGGGGGCCGGGATGAGACACGTTATTTCAGTGCTGCTCGAGAACGAGCCGGGCGCGCTTTCGCGCGTGGTCGGGCTGTTTTCCGCCCGCGGCTACAACATCGAGACCCTCACCGTCGCACCGACCGAGGACAAGTCGCTGTCGCGCATGACGATCGTCACCGCCGGGTCTGACGAAATCATCGAGCAGATCATCAAGCACCTCAATCGGTTGATCGAGGTGGTCAAGCTGATCGACCTGACCGAAAGCGCGTTCATCGACCGCGAACTGATGCTGATCAAGGTGCGGGCGGTGGGCAAGGAACGTGAGGAAATGAAACGGATGGCCGACATTTTTCGTGGTCGGATCATCGATGTCACGGATCGCAGCTATACGGTCGAACTGACCGGGGATAGCGGCAAGCTCGACGCGTTCATCGACGCGCTCGATCGGGCCGCGATTCTCGAAACGGTACGCACGGGCTGCTCTGGAATCGCGCGCGGCGAGCGCGTTCTTAAGATTTAACGGGAGAGAATGATGAAGGTTTTCTACGACAAGGACTGTGACCTCAAGCTGATCAAGGGCAAGAAGGTTGCGATCATCGGTTATGGCTCGCAGGGTCACGCGCATGCCCAGAACCTGCACGATTCCGGGGTCAAGGTGACGGTCGGGCTGCGCCGCAGCGGCGCATCGTGGGACAAGGTCGCCAAGGCCGGACTCAAGGTCGCCGAGGTCGCCGCCGCCGTCAAGGGCGCTGACTTCGTAATGATGCTGATGCCCGACGAGCATATCGGCGACGTCTACCGCAGCGAGGTCGCGCCCAACATGCGCAAGGGCGCGACGCTGGCCTTCGCGCACGGCTTCAACGTGCACTACGGCCAGGTCGAGCCGCGGGACGACATCGACGTCGTGATGGTCGCGCCCAAGGCGCCCGGGCACACCGTGCGCGGCACCTACGTCGCCGGTGGCGGCGTCCCGATGCTGGTGGCAGTGCACCAGGACCAGTCGGGGATCGCGCGCGAGATGGCGCTCTCCTACGCCTGCGCGATCGGCGGCGGCCGTGCCGGGATCATCGAGACCAATTTCCGCGAGGAGACCGAGACCGACCTCTTCGGCGAGCAGGCGGTGTTGTGCGGCGGTACGGTAGAGCTGGTCAAGGCCGGCTTCGAGACCCTGGTCGAGGCGGGCTATGCCCCCGAGATGGCGTATTTCGAGTGCCTGCACGAGCTCAAGCTGATTGTCGACCTCATCTACGAGGGCGGCATCGCCAACATGAACTACTCGATCTCCAACAACGCCGAATATGGCGAGTACGTCACCGGCCCGCGGATCGTCAATGACGAGACCAAGGCCGCGATGCGTGCCGCCCTGCACGACATCCAGACCGGTGAATATGCCAAGTCCTTCATTCTGGAGAGCAAGGCGGGAGCACCTACGCTGTTGTCGCGCCGCCGGTTGATGGGCGAGCACCAGATCGAGGTGGTGGGCGAGAAACTGCGGGCGATGATGCCCTGGATCAAGGCCAATCGCCTGGTCGACAAGACCCGCAACTGATTCGCCGCGCTTGGCTGCCGGCACCCCCCCCGGGGCGCCGGCAGCACTCTATACTCTGGGCATGACACCTTATCCCCACCCGATAATTGCCCGCGAGGGCTGGCTGTTCCTCGGGCTGGCCGTTGCCATTGCCCTGGTCGTGCATTTCGGCGCCGGCCCATGGTGGGCGCTGCCGTTCTGGCTGCTGGCGCTGTTCGTGCTGCAGTTCTTTCGCGATCCGGCGCGGCCCGTAACTCCCGACCCTGACGTAGTGGTGGCGCCCGCCGACGGGCGGGTGATCGCGATCGAAGTGGTCGATGACCCCTACCAACAGCGTCCGGCGCTCAAGATCTCGGTGTTCATGAACGTCTTCAACGTCCACTCCAACCGCTCTCCGGTCGAGGGCGTGGTGGAGCGGGTCGAGTATTTTCCCGGCAAGTTCTTCAATGCCGATCTCGACAAGGCTTCCGAAGCCAACGAGCGCAACGCGGTGATCATCAGGGCGAACAACGGCGCCCTGGTCTCCTGTGTCCAGGTCGCCGGGCTGATCGCGCGCCGAATCCTCTGTTACGTCGCGGGCGGCGCGCTACTGACCAAGGGCCAGCGCTTCGGATTCATCCGCTTCGGTTCCCGAGTGGACCTCTACCTGCCGCCCGAGACCCGCCCGGAGGTGGTCATCGGCGACAAGGTCAAGGCGGCGGTGACGGTAGTGGCGCGTTTCGCGACGGCCACGGACGCTGCTGGCGGCCGGACCGGTGAGCCCAGGCCATGAGCGACGATCGAGCAACCGGAAAGAACCGGGGGGCCGGCCAGGAGCGGGCGGACAAGCCCGCTGTCGAGGGGCTTGCCCCCAAGCGTTCGCGGCGCATCTACCTGCTGCCCAACGCGCTGACCACGGCAGCGCTTTTTTGCGGGTTCTACGCGATCGTCCAGGCGATGAACCAGCATTTCGAGCAGTCCGCGATCGCGGTGTTCATCGCGATGGTGCTCGACAGTCTCGATGGCCGGGTCGCCAGGCTGACCAATACCGAGAGTGCGTTCGGCGAGATGTACGACAGCCTCTCCGACATGGTCGCCTTCGGGGTGGCACCGGCCTTGATAATTTACGAATGGTCGCTGCGCGGGCTGGGCAAGTGGGGCTGGCTGGCTGCCTTTGTCTACGTGGCGGGGGCCGCTATGCGCCTGGCGCGGTTCAACGCCAATATCGGGGTGGTCGACAAGCGTTTCTTCCAGGGACTGCCTTCGCCGGCGGCGGCGGCGGTGATCGCCGGACTGGTGTGGGTAGTCACCGATTTGCGCGATACCCACTGGATCACGCTGAGCCGGGAAGACCTCGCCTGGCCGGCCTGGGTGCTGACCGGCTACGCCGGGCTGAGCATGGTCTCGGTGGCGCCGTTCTACAGTTTCAAGGGCATCGACCTCAAGAGGAGCGTGCCGTTCATCTTCGTGATCGCGCTGATGCTGGCCCTGGTCCTGGTCTCGGCCGATCCGCCGATGGTGCTCTTCGTGCTCGCCCTCGGCTACGGCCTCTCGGGCTACTTTGTCTGGTTCTGGCTGTGGAAGACTGGCCGGCCGATGCCGTGGCGCGCGCGCGGCGCGCGTGCGGCGGGCAGGAGCGGCAAGGGTGGCGGCCAGGTTTGACCCCTTGCGCGGCGGCGACGTAAAATTGGCGGTTTCCCCAAAATACGAGAGCTGCGGTCACAATGAAGTCCCGCAAGGCGCTGGTCGCCGGCAACTGGAAGATGAACGCGGATATCGTCTCGAACGAACATCTGTTCACTTCGCTACGTTCTGGTCTCGAGCGGACTTCGTTGGCGCAGGTCGAGATCGTGGTCTGCCCGCCGTTTCCCTACCTCGGCCAGGCGATAGCCTGGCTCAGTGACACTGGCGTCGGAGTAGGCGCGCAGAATGTCTCGGCGGCGCCCAACGGTGCATTGACCGGCGAAGTCTCCGCGGCGATGATCGCCGACCTCGGTTGTAACTGGGTAATAGTCGGCCATTCCGAGCGGCGCACACTGCTGGGCGAGACTGACGCCGACGTCGCGGCCAAGGTGGCCGCTGCCCTGGCGCAGGGCCTCAACGTGATCGCCTGTGTCGGCGAGTCGCTCGAGGAACGCGAGCACGGCATTACCGAGGCGGTGCTGACGCGCCAGGTGGATGCTTTCGCAGCTGCGATTGCGGCGCCCGGGGGCGAGCGCCTGGTGGTCGCTTATGAACCGGTCTGGGCGATCGGTACCGGGCGCAGCGCCTCGAGCCAAATGGCCCAGGATACGCACCGCTTTATCAGGGGGCGGCTGGCGCGCCACAGTGCCGAGGCGGCGAGCAAGGCGCGGATTCTTTATGGCGGCAGTGCCAAGCCGTCAAACGCAAGTGAACTGTTTTCGATGTCCGACATTGACGGCGGCCTGATCGGTGGCGCGTCGCTGGTGGCGGACGATTTCTTGAACATCTGTCAGGCCGCAGCCGCGGCCTGAATGGCGTGGCCCCTGTGGGGCCCACTGGAGTAGACGAATGCAATGGTTGCTTAATCTTCTGACGATAGCGCAGGTGATCTGCGCGCTGGGCGTGATCATCCTGGTGCTGATCCAGCATGGCAAGGGCGCGGACATGGGCGCGGCCTTCGGCTCGGGCGCCTCCGGGAGCCTGTTCGGAGCGTCAGGGTCGGCCAACTTCCTTAGCCGGCTGACGGCGGGATTTGCTTTCTTCTTCTTCGTTTCGACGCTGGGGCTGGCCTTCATGGCCAACCGCAAACCGGAGGCGCCGCGCAGCGTGATGGAAGGAGTAGTTGAGCAACCCGCTAAGGGTGTTTCAGATATCCCGACGACCATCCTCCCCGCGCCAGCCGGTGCTTCGGGCAAGGCCGGTGATGTGTCAAGTCCGAAATCTGGCCCCGCGGAAACGCAATCCGGGCAGGCAAACGACGTTCCGAAGTAGAATCCCGGAGTCAGGTTTCCTCAGCCTGGCTGAAGTTGATGTCGCAGCAGTGAAGTTGACTGGAAGCAGCAGACGCGTGCCGACGTGGTGAAATTGGTAGACACGCTATCTTGAGGGGGTAGTGGCGAAAGCTGTGCGAGTTCGAGTCTCGCCGTCGGCACCACGAATTTGGAGTCCGTTTGGCTGTCTGGCAAACGGCATTGGAAGGGCGGCACGGCCAACGACGTGCTGCCAGACCGTTGATTAGGGACGATCGTGAATTCAGATAGCTATCTGCCAGTTCTGTTGTTCATCGTCATCGCGTTTGGCGTCGGGGTCGGCCCCCTGGTGGCCGGCCGAATCCTCGGGCCCCACCGGCCCGACCCCGACAAGCTTTCCCCCTACGAGTGCGGTTTCGAAGCCTTCGGCGACGCCCGGATGCAATTCGACATCCGCTTCTACCTGATCGCAATCCTCTTCATACTGTTCGACCTCGAGATCGCCTTCCTCTTCCCGTGGGCCGTGTCGATCGACTCGATCGGCTTCTTCGGCTTTGCGGCGATGATGATCTTCCTCGCCGTCCTGGTGGTGGGTTTCGTTTTTGAATGGAAGAAAGGCGCACTCGACTGGGAGTGATCCACTCGGGCCATTTCCCGGTGTTCGGGGCCTCGGAGCAATTGGATGGGTATTGAAGGAATTCTGAGTCAGGGCTTTGTGACCACGCAGGTCGACAAGGTCATCAACTGGACTCGCACAGGTTCGATCTGGCCGATGAGCTTCGGGCTGGCCTGCTGCGCCATCGAGATGATGCACTCCGGGGCGTCGCGCTACGACCTCGACCGCTTCGGGGTGGTCTTCCGGCCCAGCCCGCGCCACGCCGACCTGATCATCATCGCCGGCACGCTGACCAACAAGATGGCCCCGGCACTGCGGCGGGTCTACGACCAGATGGCCGAGCCGCGCTGGGTCATCTCGATGGGGTCGTGCGCCAATGGCGGCGGCTACTACCACTATTCCTATTCGGTAGTCCGGGGCTGTGACCGGATCATACCGGTCGACGTATACGTTCCGGGATGTCCGCCGACGGCCGAGGCGCTGATCTACGGCATCCTGCAGTTGCAAACCAAGATCCGGCGCACGAACACCATCGCCCGCTGAACTGGCCAAACGAGAATCCATGACTCACTACGAGAAACTCAAGACGTGCCTGCAAGAGGCACTGGGTGATCGCATCAAGGTGTTCAACGACCGCCTCGGCGAAGTCACGCTGGTAGTCGATCCCGCGGACTACCTTGGCGTGGCCCGTGAATTGCGCGACAACGCCAGCCTGCGCATGGAGATGATGATCGACCTGTGCGGGGTCGACTATCAGGGCTACGGCCAGGGCACCTGGCAAGGACGGCGTTTCGCCGTCGTGCTGCACCTGCTCTCCATCACCCACAACTGGCGGGTGCGGGTGCGCTGCTTCTGCGCCGACGACGAATTCCCGGTGCTACCGTCGCTGTGCGAGGTCTGGCCGACGGCCAACTGGTTCGAGCGCGAGGCCTTCGACCTCTTTGGAGTGGTCTTCGAGGGCCACGACGACCTGCGCCGGATCCTGACCGACTACGGTTTCATCGGTCATCCGTTCCGCAAGGATTTTCCGGTCTCCGGCTATGTCGAGATGCGTTATGACCCGGAACAGCGCCGGGTCATCTATCAGCCGGTGACGATCGAGCCGCGTGAGACTGTGCCGCGGGTGATTCGTGAAGAAGGTTACGGGGCAGGGCACTAGCAATGGCTGAGATCAAGAACTACACGATCAACGTCGGTCCGCAGCATCCGGCTGCGCACGGGGTGCTGCGCCTGGTGCTGGAACTCGACGGCGAGGTGGTCCAGCGGGCCGACCCGCATATCGGATTGTTGCATCGCGGCACCGAGAAACTGGCCGAGGGGAAGACCTATCTGCAGGCTCTGCCCTACCTCGACCGGCTCGATTACATGTCGATGATGTGCAACGAGCACGCCTACGTGCTCGCGATCGAGAAGCTGCTGGGCGTCGAGGTGCCCGAGCGTGCCAAGTACATCAGGGTGATGTTTGCCGAGGTGACCAGGCTGCTCAACCATTTGCTCGGGGTCGCGGCCCACGGCCTCGACGTCGGTGCGATGGCGGTGTTCCTCTATGCCTTCCGCGAGCGCGAAGACCTGTTCGACTGTTACGAGGCGGTCTCGGGCGCGCGCATGCATGCGGCCTATTTCCGTCCCGGCGGCGTCTATCGCGACCTTCCCGAGAGCATGCCGCAGAACCTGCGCTCCTCGGTGCGCAATGCCGCGTCGACCGCGGCCCGCAATCGCGACCGGGGCGGCTCGCTGCTCGACTTCCTCGAGGCCTTTACCGAGCGTTTCCCCGGTTACGTCGACGAGTACGAAACGTTGCTGACCGACAACCGCATCTGGAAACAGCGTCTCTGCGGCATCGGAGTGGTAGATCCTGATCGCGCCAAGGCGCTGGGGTTCACCGGCGTCATGCTGCGCGGTTCGGGTGTGGCCTGGGATCTGCGCAAGACCCAGCCCTATGAGGTCTACGACAAGCTCGATTTCGACATCCCCATCGGCACCAACGGCGATTGCTACGACCGCTACCTGGTGCGCGTCGCCGAGATGCGGCAGTCGAACCGGATCATCCGCCAGTGCATCGACTGGCTGCGCAAGAACCCGGGGCCGGTGATCACGGGCGATCACAAGGTCGCACCGCCGTCGCGCGAGGAGATGAAGAGCAGCATGGAGGGGTTGATCCATCACTTCAAGCTCTTCAGCGAAGGTTTCCACGTGCCCGAAGGCGAGGCCTACGTTGCCACCGAACATCCGGGCGGAGAATTCGGGATCTATCTGATCTCAGATGGCGCCAACAAGCCGTACCGGATGAAGGTCCGTCCGCCCGCGTTCGTGCACCTCTCGGGGATCGGCGAAATGGTACGCGGGCACATGATCGCCGACGTCGTGACGATTATCGGCACGCTGGACATCGTTTTTGGGGAGGTTGATCGGTGAGCGCCGTGATGAAGGTTCAGAAACTGCTCTCCGACGATGCGTATGCGCGCATCGACCGGGAACTCGTGAAGTTCCCGGCGGATCAGAAGCAGTCGGCAGTGATGGCGGCGTTGGCGATCGCGCAGGACGAGAAGGGCTGGGTGTCCCCGGAAGTGATCGAGGATGTCGCCGCCTACCTCGAGATGCCGCCGATCGCGGTGCATGAGGTGGCCACGTTCTACAACATGTACGCCACCGAGCCGGTGGGCAAGTTCAAGGTCGCGATCTGCACCTGCCTGCCCTGCGCGCTGCGCGACGGCAACAAGGCCGGCGATTATCTCCAGCACAAGCTGGGGGTTGGCTACAACGAAACCACGGCAGACGGGACGTTCACTCTCAAGGAGAGCGAATGCCTGGGCGCCTGCGGCGACGCGCCGGTGTTGCTGGTCAACGACAAGCGCATGTGCAGCGGGATGGGCGAAGGCGAGCTCGACGCGCTGATCGATGAACTCAAGGCACAGGGCTGAGGACATGGGCGCAATCGACACCTGTTTCCACGGTCGTCATATCGAGCCGCAGATCCTCGCGGGAGTCACTTCCGCCGACGTCTGGCGGGTCAAGGACTACGAGGCGCGCGACGGCTACCAGGCGCTGCGCCGGATCATCGCCGAGAAGCTGACCCCCGAGCAGGTCATCGCCGAGGTCAAGGCTTCGGCACTGCGGGGCCGCGGCGGCGCCGGCTTCCCGACCGGGTTGAAGTGGAGCTTCATGCCCCGCCAGTACAGCGGTCAGAAGTACCTGGTGTGTAATTCGGACGAGGGCGAGCCGGGCACGTTCAAGGATCGCGACATCCTGCGCTACAACCCGCATGTCGTCATCGAGGGCATGGCGATCGCCGCCTACGCGATGGGCATCACGGTTGGCTACAACTACATTCACAGCGAAATCTGGGACGTCTACGAACGCTTCGAGGAGGCGATCGAAGAGGCGCGGGCGGCCGGCTACCTGGGCGAGCACATTCTCGGATCGGACTTCGCCTTCGAGCTCCATGCCTTCCACGGCGCCGGGGCCTATATCTGTGGCGAGGAAACCGCGCTGCTCGAGTCGATCGAGGGCAAGAAGGGCCAGCCGCGCTACAAGCCGCCGTTCCCGGCCAGCTTCGGCATCTATGGCAAGCCGACTACGGTCAACAATACCGAGACCTTCGCGTCGGTGCCCTGGATCATCCGCAACGGTGGCCAGAGCTACCTCGAGGTCGGCAAGCCCAATAACGGCGGCACCAAGATCTTCTCGATCTCGGGTGATGTCGAGCGCCCGGGAAACTACGAAATTCCGATGGGCACGCCTTTTGCAACCTTGCTCGAGCTCGCCGGCGGGATGCGCGGCGGGCGCAAGATCAAGGCGGTGATCCCGGGTGGATCGTCGATGCCGGTGCTGCCGGGCGAGATCATGATGCAGGCCGACATGGACTACGACTCGATCGCCAAGGCCGGATCGATGCTTGGTTCCGGCGCGGTGATCGTGATGGACGACACCCGCTGCATGGTCAAGTCGCTGCTGCGCCTGGCGTACTTCTACTACGAGGAAAGCTGTGGCCAATGCACGCCGTGCCGCGAGGGCACGGGGTGGCTCTACCGGATGATCCATCGCATCGAACACGGCGAAGGAAGGATGGAGGACCTCGACGAACTCGACCGCGTGGCCGAGAACATCATGGGCCGCACGATTTGTGCGCTGGGCGAAGCGGCGGCCATGCCGGTGCGCTCCTTCGTCAAGCACTTCCGCGACGAGTTCATCTATCACATCGAGCACAAGAACTGCCTGGTACCCAAGTACGTGTGATGAACACGGCACCCGCAACGACAACGAATCTAGCGCTGAACTGACAAATGGTTGAAATCGAAGTCGACGGCAAAAAGGTCGAGATCGCTGAGGGCAGCGTGGTAATGCACGCGGCCAACAAGCTCGGGATCTACGTTCCCCACTTCTGCTACCACAAGAAGCTCTCGATCGCGGCCAATTGCCGGATGTGCCTGGTCGAGGTCGAGAAGGCGCCCAAGCCGATGCCGGCGTGCGCGACCCCGGTTGCGAACGGCATGATAGTTCACACCCGCTCGGAAAAGGCGATCGCGGCGCAGCGCTCGGTGATGGAGTTCCTGCTGATCAATCACCCGCTGGATTGCCCGATCTGCGACCAGGGCGGTGAGTGCCTGTTGCAGGATCTTGCGGTTGGCTACGGGGCCAGCAACTCGCACTATAACGAGTCCAAGCGGGTGGTGATCCAGAAGTCCCTCGGGCCGCTGGTGAGCGCCCAGGAAATGAATCGCTGCATCCACTGCACGCGCTGCGTGCGTTTCGGCCAGGAAATCGCCGGCGACATGGAACTCGGCATGGCGTTCCGCGGCGAGCACGCCGAGATCATGAGTTTCCTCGGACGTTCGGTCGACTCCGAACTCTCGGGCAACATGATCGACATCTGCCCGGTCGGGGCGCTCACTTCCAAGCCCTTCCGCTACTCCGCTCGCAACTGGGAACTGGCGCGCCGCAAGTCGATCGCGCCCCATGATTCGCTCGGCTCGAACCTGGTGGTTCAGGTCAAGGGCGAGACCGTCAAGCGCGTCGTCCCGCTCGAGAACGAAGCCATCAACGAGTGCTGGATCTCGGACAAGGACCGCTTCTCGTATGAAGGACTCAACAGCGACGAGCGCCTGCGCACCCCGATGCTCAAGCACGGTGGCGCCTGGCATGAAGTCGACTGGCAGACCGCGCTCGATTATGTCGAGCGCACGCTCACCGACGTTCGCAAGGAGCACGGCGCCGCCGCCATCGGCGCGCTGGGTTCGGCCCACAGCACGGTTGAGGAGCTGTACCTGCTGCAGAAGCTGGTGCGGGGGCTGGGCAGCGACAACGTCGACTTCCGCCTGCGCCAGGCCGACTTCTCGGCCGATGCGACGCGCCCCGGCGCACCGTGGCTGGGGATGAAGGTCGAGGAGCTAAACGGCCTGGACCGCCTGCTGGTGGTCGGGTCGTTCCTGCGCAAGGACAATCCGCTGATCGCAGGTCGGATTCGCCAGGCGGTCAAGCGGGGAGCGGAAGTCAGCGTGTTGCACGCGGCCGACGACAACCTGCTGATGCCGCTCGCCAACAAGGCAATCGTGGCCCCGGCACGCTGGGCGGCCATGCTCGCCGAAATCCTGGTGGCGCTGCTGCGCGCCAGGGAAGCTGCGGTACCGGCGGCCCTGGCGGGCGTCAAGCCTTCGCCGGAGGCGGCGTCCATTGCCGGCAGCCTCGCCAGCGGTTCGGCAGGCGCCGTGCTGCTGGGCAACGCCGCGGCACAACACCCGCAAACGGCACTGATCGCTCGCCTGGCAGCGGCCATCGCAGCTGCCGCCGGCGCGACTTTCGGGGTGCTGGGCGAAGCGGCCAACTCGGTGGGCGGCTACCTGGCCGGTGCCACTCCCCGGGCGAACGGCGCGCTCAACGCGGCCGCGCTCGCCGACGGCGGGCTCGATGCCGGCGCGATGATCTCCGGGTCGCTGGCCGCCTACCTGCTGCTCAACGTCGAACCGTCCTGCGACCATGCCAATCCGGCCCAGGCGGCAGCGGCGCTCGGCGGAGCGAAGACCGTGATCGCGCTGTCGCAGTTCAAGTCGGAAGAACTGCTGGCCGCCGCCGATTGCCTGCTGCCGATCGCCGCGTTCACCGAGACCGCCGGGACCTTCGTCAATACCGAGGGCCGGGTCCAGTCGTTCAACGGCGTGGTGCGAGCTCCGGGCGAGGCGCGTCCCGCCTGGAAGGTCTTGCGCGTGCTGGGCAACCAGTTCGGAATCGACGGCTTTGACTTCGAAAGCCCCGAGCAGGTGCGCGCTGCCGCGCTGCTGGGCGACGTTGCCGCGCATCTTGATAACGCCGTGGGCGGCGATCTTGCCCTCCCGGCCGAGACCGCGCTCGAGCCCGGGCTCGAGCGGCTCGCCGAGGTGCCGATCTATTTCGCCGATCCGCTGGTGCGGCGGGCGTCGAGCCTGCAGAAGACGCGCGACGCGCGGCCCCCGGTGGCGGCGATGAGTTCGCAGACCGCGGCCGAGCTGGGCCTGCGCTCTGGCGACAAGGTACGGGTGGCACAGAAATGGGCCGAGGGCGAGGGCGAAGCGACCCTCGATGTGGTGCTCGATGACGGCGTCGCTGCCGCGGTGGTGAGGGTTGCGGCGGCGCATGCGTCGACCGCCGGGCTGGCCGGGATGTTCGGGCCGGTTACGGTCCGGAAAGCCTGAGCTAGGTTCGAGGCGGTGCAGACAAGGGTCGCGGGATAAGACGAATGGATAACTTGCTTTTGACGATCAACACGGTTGGAACCGACTACCTCGGGGTCGCATGGCCGGTGGTATGGACGGTGGTCAAGATCGTGCTCCTAATCCTGCCGCTGATGGGGCTGGTGGCGTACCTGACGCTGTGGGAACGCAAGATGATCGGGGCGATGCATGTCCGCGTGGGGCCCAATCGGGTTGGTCCGATGGGGCTGCTGCAGCCGATCGCCGACGGCGTCAAGCTGATGTTCAAGGAAGTGATCGTCCCGACACGGGCCAGCCCTGTGCTGTATGTGCTCGGCCCGATCCTGACGATCACGCCGGCACTCGCTGCCTGGGTGGTCATTCCGTTCGGGCCGGAAGTGGCGCTGGCCAACGTCAACGCGGGCCTGTTGTTGTTTATGGCGATCACCTCGATCGAGGTCTACGGGATCATCATCGCGGGCTGGGCGAGCAATTCGAAGTACGCGTTTCTCGGCGCGATGCGCGCCTCCGCACAGATGGTTTCCTACGAACTCCCGATCGGGTTCGTGCTGGTCGTGGTGCTGATGGTCTCGGGCAGCATGAACATGAGCATGATCGTGCTTGGGCAGGGCCAGGGCTGGTTCGCCTCGCACGGGGTGAATTTCCTGTCGTGGAACTGGCTGCCGCTGCTGCCGGTCTTCGTCGTCTACGTGATCTCGATGGTTGCCGAAGTCGCGCGGCACCCGTTTGACGTGGTCGAGGGCGAGTCGGAGATCGTCGCCGGTCACATGGTCGAGTATTCAGGCATGGGCTTCGCGGTCTTCATGCTGACCGAATACGCGAACATGATCCTGCTCTCGACAGTGGGCTCGATCATGTTCCTCGGCGGCTGGTACCCACCGTTCGACTTCGCGCCGTTCACCTGGATTCCCGGCTGGATCTGGCTCGGGATCAAGGCCTTCTTCGTCGTTTCGCTCTTCATCTGGTTCCGCGCGTCGTTCCCGCGTTACCGCTTCGACCAGATCATGCGACTGGGCTGGAAGATCTTCATCCCGGTGACGCTGGTCTGGCTCGTGGTGGTAGCGATCTGGATGCAGACTCCACTGAATATCTGGAAGTAAGGGCAGGAAAAC
>JAGXFG010000070.1 GCA_024637395.1 Burkholderiaceae bacterium
GCTCAAGGCCGCGAGCCTGGCGGCGGCGCCTGGCGTGAATGAGTGAAATTTGATGATTGAACTGCAGCGCGTCTTCAAATCCTTCAACGGGGTGACGGTCATTGACGACTTGAGCCTGCACATTGCGCGCGGCGAATTCACCGTGATTCTGGGCAGCTCGGGCGCAGGCAAATCGACCCTGCTCAAGATGATGAACCGACTCCTGGAGCACGACAGCGGGCGCATTCTGTTCGCCGGCGACGAGATTCGCAGTTTCCGCCCCGAGGTCATTCGCCGCCGCATGGGTTACGCGATCCAGTCGGTCGGGCTGTTTCCGCACTGGAACGTCGAGAAAAATATCGCCACTGTGCCCACGCTGCTCAAATGGCCTGAAGTCCGCATCCGCGATCGCGTGACGGAGCTGATGACGCTGCTGCAGCTTGCGCCCGAGTTGTATCGCAAGCGCTATCCGCACCAACTCTCGGGCGGCCAGCAGCAGCGCGTCGGCGTCGCGCGGGCGCTGGCGGGCAAGCCCGAAATGCTGCTGATGGATGAACCCTTTGGCGCGCTTGACCCGGTGACACGCGCCGCGCTGCAGTTGGAGATTGAACGCATTCACCATTCGTTTGACACGACGATTGTGCTGGTCACGCATGACATCGACGAAGCGCTCAGCTTGGCCACGCGCATCGTCTTGCTCGACCAAGGGCGCATTGTGCAAAGCGGTACGCCGCTGCAGATGCTCTCAAATCCGGCCAGCGACTTTGTGACTGATTTTTTTGGCCGCAGCGATGTCGGCATCAAGCTGCTGGGGCTGCAGAGCGTGGCGACGCGACTGCGGACCGGCGAACGCGCGGACGGCGAACCGGTGCTCGCGAGCTTGAGCTTGCGCGAGGCACTGTCGACGTTCTTGGTGCGCGGGGTGCAACGCCTGGCGGTCGTGGACGACGAAGGTCAAGCCCTGGGCGCAATTGACTTCTCCGACCTGCTGGACCTGCGGCCATGACCGGCGCAGCGCCTGCCGCCGGCGGCCGCCGCACGTGGGCGCACGATCCTTTCACCTGGGCCCTGGTGGCCCTGCTGCTGCTGATTTTCGGCATGGCGTCGTTGAAACCGCTCTTTGCCGCGCTGTTTCCCGCGTTGGATCGGCCGGTTTACGCGCAGGACAGCTTTTGGGCGCTGACCTTGTCGCACCTGAAAATCGTCGGTCTCTCCAGCGGCTTTGCCGTTTTTGTCGGTGTCATTGCGGGCGTATTCGCCACCCGCGACAGCGGGCGTGAGTTTCGCCCGCTGATTGAAACCGTGGTCGCCGCCGGACAGACCTTTCCACCGGTGGCCGTCTTGGCGGTAGCGGTGCCCGTGGTCGGGTTTGGCGAGGCACCGGCCCTGATCGCGCTGGCGCTGTACGGCTTGCTGCCGGTGCTGCAAGGCACGCTGGCCGGACTCGGATCAGTGCCGCCAGCGGCGAACGAAGCCGCCGAAGGTCTGGGATTGAGCCCGTGGCAGCGCTTGCTGCGCGTTGAGCTGCCGCTGGCGGCCCCGGTGATTCTGGCGGGCGTGCGCATCTCGGTCATCATCAACATCGGCACCGCCGCGATTGCCTCGACCGTCGGCGCCAAGACGCTGGGCCTGCCCATCATCGTGGGCTTGAGCGGCTTCAATACCGCCTATGTATTGCAGGGTGCTGTGCTGGTGGGCTTGCTGGCCGTGGTGACGGACCTGGCTTTTGAGCGGCTGGCGCAGCGGCTGGGGCGTTGGAAGGCAGCGGCATAAGCCGCCCGCCCGAGTTCGACAGTTGATCTGTAATAACGACCATTTTGGCGGGGTGCCTCCAGCATCCATGCGGGTTTCCAGGGCTTTTTCCTAAAAGTCTTGTGGTGGCACGTTGATATAAGGCTGGCCCGTTGCGATGGGGCCGGAAGGCTGATAAAGCAGCGGCATGTTCGTCAAGATCACCACCTCCGGTGGCCGCCGCTACGTCCAACTCGTCGAGTCCTACCGCGACGATGCCGGGCGGGTCAAGAAGCGTACCCTCGCCACGCTTGGGCGCGTCGAAGGAGCTGGGGGAGATTCCGATGGGGTGGAAGATCGGGTCATTCGGCAATTTGGTTTCGCAGCGATCTGAACGAGTCGGCCGACGAGACGTAGTCGTCCTATCTGCAGTGGCCAGCGGGACGCTAGCAAAGTCGGACGATCACTTCACGAAGCGCGTGTATAGCAAGGAGACAGATAAGTACCTCTTAGTTGAGCAGTGGGACTTTGCCTACAACCCTTCTCGGATCAATATCGGGTCCATTGGAATGCTTGAAGATGCGATCCTCGGAGGGGTCAGCCCTGTCTATGTGGTGGCGCGCCCAAAGTCTTCATATCTGTGGTTCCTGGAGTTCTCGATCCGGCGCGAGCACACAAAGACCTGGATTAACACGCTCGCCAGCGGCAGTGTGCGCCAATCCTTGTCCTACACCGATTTTGCTTCGATCCCGTGTGTCATTCCTTCTGAGCCAGTCGCCCAGGAGTTCAGTCTGAGATGGCTCACCTTGCGAGATGGGATTCGCGCACATAAAACCCAATCCTGCACCCTCGCTGCCCTGCGCGATGCCCTGATGCCGAAGCTCATCTCCGGCGCGTTGCGAGTTGCACCTTCAATAAACGAACGGGAGCGCCAATCATGAGCTGGGACGACGGACTCACCGGCACGGCGCGAAACATCGCGGGCACTAACGACAACCCGCTCCGCGTCATGGCCGGACCCGGGACCGGCAAATCCTTCGCGATGAAGCGGCGCGTTGCGCGCCTCTTGGAGGGCGGCCAGGACCCTAGGCGCGTCCTCGCAGTGACGTTCACGCGTAATGCCGCGACAAGCTTGGTCAGCGATCTCCACGCGCTCGGGATCGCGAACTGCGAGAGAGTGCACGTCGGAACGTTACATGCATTCTGTTTTGGTCTACTGAGCCAACAGCAGGTGTTTGACTATCTTGGGCGCGTGCCACGCCCGATCGTGACCTTTGCCAAGTCCGGTGTTTTGCAGTTCGAAGGCAAGGTCATGCTCGATGACCTGCTATCAGCAGGCGCCTTCGGCCCCAAGAGGGACTGCGCACGGCGCATCCGAGCGTTCGAGGCAGCATGGGCACGGCTGCAATCGGAGCTGCCAGGCTGGCCACAGGATCCCATCGACCGGCAATTCCAAGCGGCACTCATCTCTTGGCTTCGCTTTCATCGCGCGATTCTGATAGGCGAACTCGTGCCGGAAGCCCTCCGATTCTTGCGCAATAATCCCGCCGCCACGGCGTGCGCGGCCTTCGATCACGTGATCGTTGATGAGTACCAGGATCTGAACAAGGCAGAACAAGACCTAATCGACCTGCTTGCTGGTAACGGGTCTACAGCGATCGTCGGTGATGTGGACCAGTCAATCTACCGGTTTCGTCACGCAAATCCTGAAGGAATCGAATCGTTCCAGGTGCAACACCCGACGACGCACGACGAAACGCTCGATGAGTGTCGGCGATGTCCAATCCAGGTGGTGACGGTCGCAGACCACCTGATTCGGCACAATCATCCTGGCATCGAGTTGCCGCGCCTTCAACCCAAGGAGGGCAATTCGGCCGGCGAAGTTCAGATTGTCCAATGGGCAGGAATTGTGGAAGAAGCTCAAGGGCTTGCGGCCTATGTCCACTCTCTCGTAAGCCGTGGACGCTATTCACCCGGAGACATTCTCATCCTGACTCCGCGTCGTTTGCTTGGCTACGGCATTCGGGACCGCATCACGGATTCCGGCGTCCCCGTGCACAGCTTCTACCAAGAGGAAGCACTTGAAAGCGATGCAGCCCAACGCGCGTTTGCATTGTTGTCGCTCCTTGTGGACCCTGATGACAGGGTTGCACTTCGTTGGTGGCTTGGAGTCGGTAGCCCGTCGAGCCGCAAGAATGCGTATAGTCGCTTGCGCCAGCACTACGAGATTGCTGGCACCGCACCGCGAGCGGCCCTTGAGGAACTGGAGCAAGGGGCCCTCACCTTGGCTGGCGTCGGCCAGTTGGTCACAAAGTATCGTGAGCTGAGGGCTGTCCTCGCAGGACTTGCGGTCCAAACGCTCGCGCAAGTGGTCGACACCTTACTTCCGGCGGGCAACGACGATTGCAGCGTATTACGCGAGGTAGCCACGCTGGCAATGCCTCAAATGGAAACCGTCGGAGACTTGTTCGATCGCATCAAGACCCATATCACGCAACCCGAGATGCCTGAGGAGGGCGAGTTCGTGCGCGTGATGAGTTTGCACAAGTCCAAAGGCCTAACGAGCAAGGTTGCGATTGTCGCTGGTTGCACCGAGGGCTTGATCCCGTTCATCGACGACAAGCAACCGCGAGCAGAGCAAGAGGCCGTCCTTCGGGAGCAGAGGCGCCTCTTCTACGTGGCGATCACAAGGTGCACCGAGGTGCTCGTTCTGTCGACTGCAGCGCGGATGGAACGGAAATTTGCCTGGAAAATCGGCGCGAAAATTCAGCCAGGTGGTTCTGGACATGGTCACACAATCACGAGCAGATTTATTGACGAACTAGGCCCAACTGCGCCATCCACACGCAGTGGCGACCAATGGGTCGCTTCCTGGTACTCGCCGTGAGCGAAGCGTTTACCGAAACCGTCGTCGAGCAAGCCGCGCTCGCATGGCTCGAAAGCGTTGGCTGGCAAACTCGCAACGGCGCCGCAATCGCCCCCGGCGAACCTGCGGCGGAGCGCGACGACTACGGGCAGGTGGTCCTAGCTCAGCGTCTGCGTGATGCGCTCGCCCGGCTCAACCCGACGCTCCCCGTAGAGGCGCTGGAGGACGTCTTCCGCAAACTGACTCGCCCCGAAGGCGCGGAGCTCATCGTGCGCAACCGCACACTGCTCCGGCTGCTAGTGGATGGCGTGACCGTCGAGTACCGCGACCCCAACGGCGACATTCGCGGCGCTCAGGCGCGGGTTATCGACTTCAACCAAGTCACCAACAACGACTGGCTGGCCGTCAACCAATTCAGCGTTATCGAGAACAAGCACTCCCGCCGTCCGGACGTGGTGCTCTTTGTGAATGGCCTGCCTCTGGCTGTCGTTGAACTCAAGAACGCCGCAGCCGAGAACGCCACGATTTGGAGCGCCTACCAGCAGCTGCAGACCTACCAGGCCGAGATTCCAACGCTCTTCACGTTAAACGCGCTGCTCGCGGTTTCCGACGGCGTGGAGGCACGCGTCGGCGCGCTGGGCGCCGGACGCGAGTGGTTCAAGCCCTGGCGCACGATAGCGGGCGAGGCCCTGGCAGATCCGCACCTGACCGAATTGCAGGTAGTGATCGAGGGGCTGTGCGCGCCACGGCGCTTTCTGGACCTGCTACGCGACTTCATCGTGTTCGAAGACGACGGCGGCCGCATCGTCAAGAAGATGGCCGGATATCACCAGTTCCACGCGGTGCGGGTCGCCGTGGGCGAGACGCTGCGCGCCGCGGAGCTGCATCGCGCGGCGGAGCCCGACGGCCGCTACGAAGCCGGCCGCACGCCGGGCGGCAAGCTCGGTGACCGGCGCGTGGGTGTGGTGTGGCACACGCAGGGTTCGGGAAAGAGCCTGACGATGGCGTTCTACGCCGGCCGCATCGTCCGCGAGCCTGCCATGGAGAACCCGACGCTGGTCGTGCTCACCGACCGTAACGACCTTGACGACCAGCTTTTTGCCACCTTCTCGCGCTGCCGCGATCTGCTGCGCCAGCCACCGGTGCAAGCAGAATCGCGGGCGAACCTGCGCGAGTTGCTCAGCGTGGCGGCGGGCGGGGTGGTCTTTACCACCATCCACAAGTTCTTCCCCGAGGAGAAGGGGGACCGGCACCCGACGCTGTCCGAGCGGCGCAACATCGTGGTGATCGCCGACGAGGCGCACCGCAGCCAGTACGATTTTATCGACGGCTACGCGCGCCACATGCGCGACGCCCTGCCCCACGCCTCGTTCATCGGGTTCACCGGCACGCCCATCGAGCTGCAGGACGCGAACACCCGCGCGGTGTTCGGTGATTACATAAGCGTCTACGACATCCAGCGCGCGGTGCAGGACGGCGCCACGGTGCCGATCTACTACGAGAGCCGGCTGGCCAAGCTGGCGCTGGACGAGGCCGAGCGGCCCAAAATCGACCCCGAGTTCGAGGAGGCGACCGAGGGCGAGGAGGTCGAACGTAAGGAGAAGCTCAAGAGCAAGTGGGCGCAGCTCGAGGCCGTCGTCGGCGCCGAGAGGCGCCTGGAGCTGGTTGCCAAGGACATTGTCGAGCACTTTGAAGCGCGACTCGAGGCGATGGACGGGAAGGCGATGATCGTCTGCATGAGCCGCCGAATCTGCGTGGAGCTGTCCCGCGAGATCTTGAATCTGCGCCCTGACTGGGACCGCGCGGACGACGAGCATGGCGCGCTTAAGGTGGTGATGACCGGCTCGGCCTCTGACCCAGCCGATTGGCAACAACACATCCGCAACAAGCCCCGGCGCGAGGCGCTGGCCAACCGTTTTCGGGATCCGAAAGACCCGTTCAAGCTCGTGCTCGTGCGCGACATGTGGCTCACCGGCTTCGACGCGCCGAGCCTGCACACGATGTACATCGACAAGCCGATGCGCGGGCATGGACTGATGCAGGCCATCGCGCGAGTCAACCGAGTATTCAGGGACAAGCCCGGCGGGCTGGTGGTGGACTACCTGGGCCTCGCCCAGGAGCTGAAGCAGGCCCTGGCCACGTACACCGAGAGCGGCGGCACTGGCCGCACGGCGCTCGATCAGGTCGAGGCGGTGGCCCTGATGCTGGAGAAATACGAGGTCTGCTGTGCGCTGTTTCACGGCCTGGACTGGTCGAAGTGGACCGCCGGCACGCCGCAGGAGCGGCTCGGCCTCCTACCCGTAGCCCAGGAGCACGTCCTGCGCCAGGATGACGGGAAAGACCGCTATGTGCGCTCCGTGCGGGAGCTCTCGCAGGTATTCGCGCTGGCGGTGCCGCATGTCGAGGCGCTGCGCATCCGCGACGACATTTCATTTTTCCAGGCGGTCCAGGCTGTGCTCGCCAAGCGGGCGCCGGCAGATGCGCGCCCGGAGGAGGACATCGAGCACGCCGTGCGGCAGATCATCTCGCGCGCCGTGGCGCCTGACGGGGTGATGGACATCTTCGCCGCCGCCGGGCTCGCGAAGCCCGACATCTCGATACTTTCGGATGAGTTCCTTGCCGAGGTGCGCGGCATGCCGCAGCGCAACCTCGCGGTTGAGTTGCTTCAAAAACTGCTCAAGGGTGAGCTGAGCACTCGCCGACGCAAGAACGTGGTCCAGGCGCGCTCCTTTGCCGAGATGCTGGAGCAGACCATCCGCCGCTACCAGAACCGCGCCATCGAGGCGGCGCAGGTGATCGAAGAGCTGATCCAGCTTGCCAAAGACATGCGAGCCGCCAATGCCCGCGGCGAAGCCCTCGGGATGAGCGAGGATGAGCTGGCTTTCTACGACGCGCTGGAGACAAATGACAGCGCGGTGAAGGTGCTCGGTGACGACACGCTACGTGCGATCGCCCAGGAGCTCGTCGAGACGGTCCGCAACAATGTGACGATCGACTGGACCCTGCGCGAGAACGTGCGGGCCCACCTACGCGTACTCGTCAAGCGCACCTTGCGCAAATACGGCTACCCGCCCGACAAGCAGGAGAAGGCCACGCAGACGGTTCTGGAGCAGGCGGCGTTGCTTTCAAGTGATTGGGCGGTGGCGTAAGGCTGGCACCAGCTCACGGCATGTGATTTCCAACTGGCGCGCCACGCGCGGGGCGCGCGAGCAAACCGTGCCAGACATCGCGCGCCAAGCCCTGATGTAGGCTCGGTTGAGCCCGAATCAACGGCAAAGCTGGCTCGGAAAGCCAAGAGAAACAAGAGAAAAAGCCGGGCGGGCGGAACCCGCCCGGCTTTGAGATAGACCGCTTGCGCGGCCATGAGACTCGATTCCTATGTGATCACTATCAGTTGACCTCCTTTCTGCATCCCCGCGCCCCGGTACCACCCGGATAGCGTGATGCGGTAGTGGTTCTCGGGATCGGCCCAGCCAAGGGCCGATCCCGTGGTTTCGCAATGCAGCCGCCAGGCCGCTTTTTCGTCCAGTATCACCTGCCGTCTTTCGGCTTTGCCCAGGGCATGCCCTTGGCTCTCCACGCTTCGCTTCGGTCAAATCGCTGACGTGGTTGGATTGCCTACTCAACTGCGCTCCCAGTCCGATGCAGCCCGTTTTGTCTCCTTGCCTCACCCCCTTACGGGGGCTTCGGGTCGGTTTATCGGGGCCTACCGTTTTTTGCCGGGGTACCACCCCCCGGCCGGCTCAGACCTTCCCGCGTTATCACGCTAGGGTACTGACAACAACGCCACTGCCTCACAAGTCAGGTTTGCCTTTCGGCTTTCTAGCGTCGATATCGGCGCTTCGATTTCGGGGGCCCGATGTTCCATAGCGGCTCCCTTACCCACCTGACTGCTTCTTAGGCTTTGACCCGCCCGAACTGGTGTTCGGGCGATGGCTTTGTTTCTTCCGGAATGCCCCCCCTTTTTGGGGGCAATTACAGGCTTGAGCTATTCAGCGATCCGACCGGCTTGCGCCCGTCGGTACCACGCACCCGGCATTTCTGCACTGGTGCGCTCGATCCGTACTGGCATCGCGTGCAGCCCACCTGTCCGGCACGGGTTCAACAGTTCGCGCTTTCGCGCTTCCCGCTGCCCCTGGGCGGTGTTGACGCCAAACGAGCAAGCTCGTCTGGCTCCCGCTTTCCCATGCGTGCAGGTCACATCCCGTTCTCCCGGGTGTGCCGTTTCCGCGTCGCCCAACCTCAAAATGGTCGACGACAATTATCTTGGCCGGCGTGTTGCCTCACGGAGGAATGTTACCTTGGAGAAGTTGTCGTTGCCTCTCGGATTGACAGAGAAGGCGCGGCCGAGGTCGCGCCTTCTCTGTCGTTAGCTGAACGGGCGAGGTGACCGAGGATGAGATCCTGCGCTTTCGCTGCTCGCCATTGCTTGGTTCGTCGCTGCAAGGTTCTCAACTGGGCCTTCCCGGCGTAGGCATCCGGCACCATCACCGCCAAGCGCTCCATCATCGCGTTGACCGATGCTGTGGGATCGGTCTCGAGCCAGTGCTCGATGACCGGCCAGACGTGTTCAAACGGATCCGCTCGGGTACGCCACCAGCGGGTTGCGCCGGCTGGCTTTCGATAGGTAGGCCGGACTTCGCCGCCTTCCCAGGCTCGCGACAGACTGCTCAGGAACGTTGCGATGTCGGTGATCGGCGGCACGCAAGGAACGGACGGCGCTGGATCATGGGACTTCGCGGCATGGTGAGCAAGCACCTGTTGCGCCGCGCGAATCTGCTGGAGCAGCTGCACCGGATCCAACGTCGTGAACTGCTCACGTAGTCTGACCTTGGTGGTCTCGGCCACGTTGGGCGAGCAGATCAACCGATCCGACGGAGTCATGGGCGCGTAATATTTTTTGTGCACACGCGCTCCGTCACGAGTTTTGGATTTGAGCTTGAAGGATGGCTGGAAGAAGTTGATGTACAGCCGTGACACCGCATACAGTTCGCCCAAGGCTTCGGTCTCGGCACGCCCGCTCAACCGCCCGTAGCCCACCAGGCGCCGCACGATGGAGCCGTTCTTCTGCTCGACCCAAGCTTGATCGTTCTTCTTGTAGGCTCGCGAACGCGTTTGCTCAAGGCCGAGTTCCTTGCAGTAGTCGAACACCGTTTGGTTCATGAACGCACTGTCGTTGTCGGTGTCCACCCCGAGCATTGCGAAGGGCAGGTCGGCGGCGACCTTGGCTAAGCCCTGCACCACGAGCAACTGGTTACGAACCGGCATGGCCACGCATTCGGTCCAACCGCTGGCAATGTCCGTCAACACCAGGCTGTGAACATAATTCCCGTCGGTCTTCGGGCCACCGCAGTGCTCGACCATGTCGACCTCGAAGAAGCCTGGTGGTGGGTCGCGCCAGTCGGCAAACGTGCGCACTGGAATGCTGCGCCGAATCGCTGCACCTACGCCGGTTCGGCGCTTGCGTTGCCCGTCGATTTGCTCACGCGTGTCGCGCAAGATACGGTCGATCGTGGCCGCGCTCACGCTCAGCACCTTGACCTTGATCTCCGCGTCCAGGCGGAGGTGGCCATGTCGTTCCATGGCGTCCACCAGTACGGGTATCAAGGCCTTGAGTCGTTTGCCGCACAGCCGGTCGGCCGTCTCCCATAGAACGATCAACGCTTGTCGGACGGCCTCGTCATACAGCCGGTTGCGGGCCGGGCGCCGATGAGGCTCGCGCGGCGCACTGGTCAGCACGCGAATGGCATGCTTGCGGTGGTACTGCGTGAGTTCTACGAACTCGTCCAGGATCTTCGCTCTATCGCCCTTGGATGCTCCGCGGTAGCGCTGACCGACAGCCTCGATCAATTCCTTGCGTGTTGCCATGCTGATTTGCCTCGCCATGTTCCACCCCCTTCGGCCAATCCGACTGGTAGCAGATTTGATGAGGCAACAGGGTCATCCTGGTAGCAAATAAGATGAGTCAATGCGGCGGCCAGAATAGTTGACGCCGGCCACTCAAAATATGATTGGGTCGAAGGCAGGTGGTTAGCCTGCCAGCGCCCGTTGCCACGCAGCGAGCCTGATTAGAGGCACTGCGCGACGGGCGATATGCAAGACCGGTTGGTGCCGGTCCTGTGGACGAGATCGCGAAGGGGGCGGTTGGCGCCATCCCCTTCGCAGCAGTTGCTACGAGAAAGGCCTGGCGGTGCCCCCGTTGTCGATGCTACGTACCTTCGACAAGAACTGGTGTTCTTGCCTCATATAGCAACCGCCTGTCACTGCCTGGCCTGTGTCCTAACCACAGGCTGCCGCCCCCTTCGGGCACCCGCTGCGGGGTGCCACGATGGGTCCGGCCGGGCGGAGCAACCTGCGGTTTCCCCGCCCACGCACGACGGCTCGGCTTACGCCTTCCCGCCGCGCTCCCACCCCTTCCCCTTGGAACATCATTAGATGTGATTGCGTTCCCCGCAATCACATCGCGCTTACGCAACCCCGTCTTGTGCGTCGTCCCTTCGCCGGCCTCGCCCCCGCGCGCCCCGCGTGCCCTCCTATGCCGCCCGCAAAGTGCGCCTTCCCTACGCGCAAAGCGGTGCCTATACGAAGGACACCAACCACGACAGGAGACGTTTGATGGACCACTTCAAGGCGCTGCGCACTGGCGCTGACTACCTGCGCATCCCGGTCAACAAGACCGCGACGATGCGGCTGCTGCTCGAGCTCGTCCAGCGCGGCAACACGCGCTGGACTGCCGGCACAATCCCGTTTGCGAAAGCCGAGGCTCTGGCGCTCAAGTTCGATCGCAAGTACGCCACCAGCATGACGCCGACGCAGCGCGCCCGGCGCAAGCGCGCCGGCGAGGCAAACAGCGTGCTCGTGATGTACCCGGCGGGCGCGCAGTCTCCGCACGTGTTGTGGTGGCTGCTCGTCTCACCGGGAAGTGGGCCCGTGGTCGACGAGGAGCGCCTGTCGGACTGCCTCGCGCCGCGCCAGGCGCTGGTCTATCCTGACGCTACTGGCCGCACCCAGTATGTGCTCGACCACACTCAGCGTCCGCGCATTCAGGGCGGTGGGCGCCGGTGGACCTGGAGCGTCACGCCCGAGCGTCTTGCTGAGCACCAGGCGCGCTTGCTCGAGCTCGCGCGCCCCCACGGCGCACGCTGGCAGCGCCACGACGACTTGCAGGCTCACATCGACGCGCTTACGCGCATGCCCCAGTTCCACGGCGTGCGCGAGCAAGTGAAGGCGCTGATCTTCGAGGCGCGTCGACTGGCCCCGCTGCAGCTCGCCGACAAGATCGCGTGGCCGGGTAACTTGCCCATCATGAGCAAGGCAATGGACGTCTACCGCAAACCGGAGCCGATGCTGTTGCCCGAACTGGTCGTCCGAATGAGCACCGTCGCACGCGCGGCCGCTGCCAGCCTCGCGGACGAGCAGTGACGGCCAGACGTTCTGGCGACGGTCAGCGGCCCTTGCGAGGACGCACAAAGGCAACAACGTTTCCCACATGCACAGGCCTGATGCGCGGCTTGCGCCGTTTAGGCGCTCTCCGCCGTGCTGGCGCAGCTTCCTCGGGAGGCTGCCTGTCCATTGCCGGTTCGACCTCGAGTGCGGCTATTGTGGCCGCATGGAACACGAAGTAGCCGCTTGCTGGCGTAAGCACAAGCCTCAAGTCGCCGTCGTGGACAACCAGCGCACGTGGGCAGGACATGGATTCCCCGCCAACAAGCTTCAGCGTCAGACGCTCCCGAAGGCAACGGGCTGGAAGCCCCCTCGCGAGCAGCTTGTCTTTGTCGATTTCCGTCGCAGCAACGATCGCGGCGAGGTGGTCGCGCAGGAACTGTCGCGTCTGACGGCGCAGCTCCAGTGGGATGACGGGCGAACGCATTTTCGCGCTCCTTAGTGGCTGATGGCTCCCGTATAGAAACCGGGTGCACACCACCGCGCCCGCCGTGAACGCATGTCGCTATACGAGGTTCCCAACACTCACTTAGGAGCCACTAATGGCACTCAAACGAATCAGCCGGCCGGAACGCACTAGCCGCGTCGCGCTCTCGCTGCGCGAATCCACTGTCAAGGACGTGGACCTGTACTGCACCTTCTACCGCGAGCTCTACGGCGAAGAGATCGACCGCAATCGCCTCTATGAAGAAATCGTGCGTCAGTTCCTGGAGCGTGACGTGCAGTACCGGGCGTTCAAGTCCAGGCACAAGTCCGAGCACTCTCAGACACGCCAGAGCCCCGGGCAAGACCCCGCTACGCCGGTAGCCGAGTTCAGGGGTTCATCACGTCGCAGGAGTGCGAGGCCACCCTTATCCCCGGCTTCGCGCACCGACCCAACCGAGACCGCGCCGGCGCAACCAGCACTTGCTTTCGAGAAGGGCGGTGGGGCCGGCCCCTTGGATGGCGAAGACGCTATTGACAGCTAGCCCAACGTATCGCGCCACCGATCAGCCGCCTGCCCATCAACGGTCCAAGCGCCGCGGTGACCTTGGTCAGCGCTCACAGGTTCCCTCTGATGGCTGCAACCATCGGGTAGTAGGTGCGATCATTTTACCGACATCTGAGAATCTGCTGCC
>JAGXFG010000071.1 GCA_024637395.1 Burkholderiaceae bacterium
ACACCTAGGGGTGCTCATTCCACGTCCAGCTTGTCGCACCTTGGGTCGATCATGATCGACCCACCGCCGAGCACGCGCTGCTCGGCCGAGAGCGTGACCCGAAACCACTCGCACTGGTAGGTCGGGAAGCGCCAGGACCAGGTCTCGCGGTGCTGCCATTCGGGAGCCCGATCGGCCGGCCGTCCCAGGAGCAGCAGCAATTCAGCGCGGGTCATGCCGTCACGGACCTGCGCGAAATTACTCTCCTGCAGGACCTGAGCCCAGCTGGTTACCTGCCCGTTCGAATCCAGGTCAACCATCCAGGTCTCCCGGCCGTAGGGGCCAAAGGCGTATTCGAGCCGCTTGCCTCCGGCCGGCAGCTGGTAGCGGCCGGTCGGCTCGCCCATCGCGGAGCGCACCTGCGCCTCGCTCTGGCCGGGGCGCAAGGCTGTCGTATTGAGCGCGCAGCCGGCCAGCGCCACGGCGAGCGCCGCTTGCGCGATCAGCTTGATCATTGCCACCTCTACTCGTTGCTGAACAGCATTTCCATTTCGCGGCGCACTTTGTAGGCCCGCGTGTTCTGGTCCATGGCCACATCATCCCAGGTGAGCGGTTGGCCCTTGGCAACCGCGCGCACCAGCTTGACGTTGTGCGCCAGGCCCAGCGGCAGTCCGCCCATGTGCTGTGAAGTCGCCGCTGGCAGCAGCTTGCCCCAGACCGTGTAGCCGCCTTCGCCGTCGAGCATTTCGCCCGCCTTCAGGTCGCGCTTGGCGGTGGCGACGACGTCGGCGTTCCAGCAGGTCGCCACCCCGGTGGGCTCGCCGCGCAGCGCGACCGAGGCCACCGACATGCCGACTTCGAGCCCGATCAGGTGCCAACGCTTGTAGAGCGTGAAATAGCGCCCGGAAGGATCGGTGTGGGCACCGTACTCCTCGAAGCAGTTCTTGATGTATTCGGTCTCGGCTTCGACTGTGACCCAGACGCCCATCCGGATGTCGTAGGGAATCTTGCGGCCATCGGCCTCGAGGCAGGAAATCACTTCCACCATGCCCTTGCGTTCGAGCACCCCGCCTTCGGCCACTGGCCGGGTGACGAAGGGAATGTCCTCGACGCTCGCCGGCGGGTAGAGCAGGCCGTTGCTGGGCACGGCCAGGCCGGTGGCGTTGGCCACCGCGGTGCTCTCGATCGCCGGCTTGGTGCCGTCGAGAAAGCTGTTGAACATCTTGGGGTTGAGTCCGCCGCGGCGCGCCTGCTCCGGCGTCAGGCCCCAGTTGTCCCAGACCGTGTCGGGGGTCGATTCGCAGAAATGGGGCAGCCATTTGTGGCCTCGGCCTGCCGCCACCACCGGGAAGCCGCAGGTCCGGGCCCAGTCAACCAGGTCGCAGATCATCGCCGGCTGGTCGCCAAAGGCGAGCGAATAGATCACGCCGGCTTCGGCTGCCTTGCGGGCCAGCAGCGGGCCGCAGAACGCGTCGGCCTCGACCGTCACGTTGACCACGTGCTTGCCGTGCGCGAAGGCCGCCAGGATGTGGTCGACCGCCGCGACCGGGTTGCCGGTGCATTCCACGATCACCTCGACGTTGGGGTCCGATACCAGTTTCTGCCAGTCGTCGGTGATCCACGTGTTCCCGTTCCTGATTGCGTCCTGGGAAGAGCCGGCAGTGCTCTGCTCGGGCTTCCACCCGACCCGCGCCAGGTTGGTCCGTGCGCCCTCTGGCGAGAGGTCGGCGATGCCGACCATGTGCGCCCCGGGGGTGCGAACCACCTGCGCCAGGTACATCGCGCCGAACTTGCCCGCGCCGATCAGGCCGATGCGCACCGGTTTCTTGTCGGCCGCCCGTTGTTGAAGTTTGGTGTAGAGGCTCATGTAGATTCCTGGGTTGGTGTTGATTGGCTGACAGCAGTCTGGACGCAGATCCGGGAACGGGTCAAGGGCTGAAGCGGCATCGTTTCACTCGGAGCGCAGCGCCGCCACCGGATCGAGGAGCGCGGCGCGGCGCGCCGGCAGCACGCCGGCGAGCAGGCCAATGGCAATGGCGATGCCCTCGGCCAGGATGACGAATGTCAGGGGGGTGTGCACCGGCAAGGCTGGCAGGGCCAGATGCAGCACCTGCGCCAGGCCGATGCCCAGCGCCAGGCCGATGACTCCGCCCAATGCCGAAAGCGCGACCGCCTCGCCGAGGAACAGGCCGAGGATGGTACGGCGCCGCGCCCCGAGGGCCACCAGCAGGCCGATCTCGCTGGTGCGCTCGCTCACGGCGATGGTCATGATCGTGACGATCCCCACTGCCCCGACCAGCAGCGAAATGCTGCCCAGGGCCCCGACCGCCATGGTCAGGATGTCGAGGATGTTGGAGAGCGTACGCAGCATGTCCTCCTGCGTGGTGATGGTGAAGTCCTCCCGGCCGTGGCGCGCGATCAGCCGGCTCTTGATCGCGGCTACGATGCCGGCGGCCGGGACGTTTTCCTCGTATGCGAGGTCGATCTTCATGATGCCGTCGAGGTTGTAGAGTTCGAGCGCGCGGGCGGTGGGAATGTAGGCCGAGTCATCGAGGTCCACGCCCAGGAACTGGCCCTTGGCCTCGAGTACGCCGATGACGCGAAACTGCATGTTGCCCACGCGCACCCGCGCACCCAGGGGGTTGGCGGCGCCAAACAGTTCGCTCTTGAGCTTCGAGCCCAGCACCACGAAGGCGCGCGCATTCTCCAGCTCTTCCTCGGGCAGGAACCGCCCGGTGCGGATCTTGACGCTGTAGACCCGGAGCATGTCGGCGCCGACGCCGTTGACGGTGGTCCGCCGCACCCGACCATTGCCGCTGACCTCGGTATTGCCCCAGACCATGGCGGTCATGCCGGTGACGCGCGGCAGGCGCGCCAGCGCGCGCGCGTCGTCCAGCGTCAGCGGCCGCACCGAAGTTGGAATTCCTGTCGGGGCTGGGCCTGAGGTCTTGACCTTGCCGGGCGAGATGCTGGCGATGTTGGTGCCGAACTGGGTGAACTCGGCCAGCACGAAACGATGGATGCCTTCACCGATCGAGGTCAGCAGGATGACGGCGGTGATGCCCACTGCAATGCCCAGCAGCGTCAGGAAGCTGCGCAGCCGCTGGGTCGTCAGGGCACGCAAGGAAAGCGCGATGGCATCCGAGATGATCATCGTCGTCAACGCCCGGAGAGCGCCTGCACCGGGTCCAGCCGCGCGGCGCGGCGCGCCGGCAGGACGCCAAAGAGGATGCCGGTGACCAGCGCAGTGCCGAGCCCAGCCAGCACCGCCCAGTCCGGGGCGTAAGCCGGAAAGGTCGGGTAGAGCTGGCGAATGATTGCGGAGCCAAGCTGGCCCAGCGCATAGCCCACCACCGCTCCGGTCAGCGAGAGCATCGCGGCCTCGGTCAGGAACACCAGGCGAATTTGGCCGCCGGTGGCCCCGAGCGCCTTGAGCAGCCCGATCTCAGCGGTGCGCTGCGTCACCGACACCAGCATCACGTTCATCACCAGGATGCCGGCGACCGCCAGGCTGATCGCGGCGATCCCGGCCACGCCGAGCGTCAGGGTGCTGAGCAGGCGATCGAAGGTGGAGAGCACCGCCTGCTGGGTGATCACGGTTACGTCCAGTTCGCCATCGTGGCGCACCTTGATGATGTCGGCCACCTGTGACTTGGCGGCCTCGATCGATTCGCGACCACGGGCTTCAACCAGGATCCGGAACAGCGTGTTGCTGTTGAACATGGCTTGCGCCAGGGACACCGGGACCATCACCAGTTCGTCGGTATTCATCCCCAGCCCCTGGCCGCTGGCCGCGAGGATGCCGATGATACGGACCCGGCGATCGCCGATGCGCACCAACTGTCCGAGCGCCGGGTTGTTGCCGAACAGTTCCCGGCGCACGTTGGCGCCGATCACGGCCTCCGCCGCGCCGTGGTTCCAGTCTCCCGGTGTCAGGAAACGCCCTTGCGCCAGCTCCATGCGGCGCAGGCTGAGATACTCGGCAGTGGTGCCGGCGACGATCACTTCGCGCAACCGGCCCCCGGCGCTGATCTCCGAAGTGCCCACCGCCAGTGGCGCGACCTGGGTGACGGCGCGGGCCCGCAGCAGGGCCTGGGCATCGTCCACGGTCAGGTCGCGGGGTGTATTGGTGATCGCGGCGCCAGGGCTGAAGCCGCCGGTCTCGGAACGCCCCGGGAGCACGATCACCAGGTTGCTGCCGAGCGTCGAGAATTCGTTCATCACATAGCGCCGGGCGCCGTCGCCCAAGGCGGTGAGCACCACCACGGCGGCGACGCCGATCGCCATCGCCAGCACCAGCAACGAGGCGCGCAGCGGGTTGCCGGTGGCCGCGTCGCGCGCGAAGCGGATCAGGTCGGCGCTGCGCATGGTGTGGCGGCGCTATCGTGAACCACCGCGCCGTCTTCCATCAGCAACTGACGCCGCGCGCGCGCGCCCAGATTGGCGTCGTGGGTGACCATGACCAGCGTCACTCCCTGGGCATTGAGTTCCTCGAGCAGGCGCACGACCTCCTCGCCGGTGCTGCGGTCGAGGTTGCCGGTGGGCTCGTCGGCCAGAATCATGGCCGGGCGCATGATCGTCGCCCGCGCGATCGCGACCCGCTGGCGCTGCCCGCCGGAGAGTTCGTCGGGGCGATGAGCCGCGCGATCATCGAGGCCATATTCCTTGAGGGCCTGGGTCACGCGCTGAGCGCGTTTTGCCGCTGCAATGCCGGCGAGCACCATCGGCAGCGCGATGTTCTCGGCGGCGCTCAGGCGGGGCACCAGATGAAAGCTCTGGAACACGAAGCCGATCCGCGCGCTGCGCACCTCGGCCTGCTCGTCCGGCGACAGGGTGGTCACGTCACGGCCTTCGAGCAGATAGCTTCCGGCGTTCGGCCGGTCGAGCAATCCCAGCAGGTTGAGCAGCGTCGATTTGCCCGACCCGGACGGCCCCATCACTGCCAGATATTCGCCGGCGCTGATCGTCAGACTAAGGTTGCGCAGGGCGTGCACCTCGGAGTCACCGAGGTGGAACACCCGCTCGATGCCGGAGAGCTCGACCTGGGCAGCGCTCATTTGGCCGGCTTGTCATCGGCCACGAAGGTGGCACCCGCCTTGACGCCCTCGCGCTCCAGTGACGTGACGACCCGATCGCCGGCTGCCAGACCGTCCAGCACTTCGGTGTACTCCCAGTTCGACAGTCCGATCTTGACCTCGCGCTCCTGCAAGGTGCCATCCGCGCCGGCGACCAGCACCCGAGAGCCTTGCTGCACGGCCGAGGTCGGCATCCGAACGACGTTTTCGCGAATTGCCAGGATTACCTCGACGTCAGCGCTGTAGCCAACGAGCAGCCGCGGCGGAGCCTGGTCGGGATCCAGCGTGGCCTCGATGTCCACTGTCCGGGCCTGCTTTTCGACCGCCGAGACGTAGGGCGCGACGCGCTTGACCTTGCCGGGGAAAAATTGCTTGGGCAGGGCGTCGAAGCTGATCCGCACGGCCTGTCCCGCGAAGATCTTGGGGGCGTCGACCTCGTCCATCGGGGCGCTCACGTAGAGGCAGGAGTCATCGATCAGGTCGATGGCCGGGGGCGTGGGCACTCCGGGCGGGGAGGGAGTCGAATATTCCCCGACCTCGCCAACAATCTTGGCCACCGTGCCGGCGAACGGGGCGTAGAGCACGGTGCGGCGCTGCTCGATCCGGCTGGCGCTGACGCGGGCCTGGGCCTGGACGACGTCGGCCTTGGCGGCATCGCAGCCGGCGCGCCTGGCCTGAGCCTCGCTGCGCGCCTGCTCCTCGCGCGATCGGGAGACGAAGCCCTGCTTGAACAAGGAGGACTGTCGGGCGGCCTCGCTTTCGGCGTTGGCCGCCACGGTGCAGGCTTCGGTGACCCGCTTGCGCGCCGTCTCGACCTGGGTCAGCGCCAGTGCGCTTTGCGCCTGCTGGTCGTCATTCCAGAGCTTCATCAACAACTGCCCCTTCGTGACGCGATCACCTTCCTTGACCGCGAGCACCTCGATGCGACCGCCCATCGTCGCCGAGAGCTTGGTGCGCTGGCAGGCCTCGACCGTTCCGGCGCGAGTGTTGGCGATACTGGATTCGACCCGACCCTGGTCAACCGTGACGAACATTACCGGAATCGGATTCGGTCGCTTGGCCCACCAGATTCCGGCCCCCAGCAGGACCACGACGAGCAGGGCTATCAGCAGACGGCGAAGCAGTTTGGCGGACATGAAGGATTCAGTGGCGGGCGGAACTTTTCATTATAGGTGCGGACCGCGAACTCACCGATAGGACGAACACACTTCGCCTTCGGCCTCGAAGGAATCGAGCGCGGCGTTGTGCCCATGCCAGTTGGCGCCGGCGCGCAGCGTCAGCTCGGCAAGTTGATGCAGCGCGGAGTGGCCCTGCAGGCGCAATCCGGCGGTCACTGCGGCCAGATCGGGGAAGCTCTCGAGCGCCTCCCACCAGATCGCGCGGCCGGCCAGGAAGCCGTTGGCGCCGGCGGCGTAGGCGTACTCCATCACCAGCTCGAACTGGGGGAAGGTGACTCCCGCCGACAACATCACCCAGGGAATGCCGGCATCGCGGCAGATCAGACCCAACTCGTCGAACCACCGCTGGGAGCGCTCGTGATCGGCGCTGCCGTCGCGCTCGGGCAGTGTTGCGCCCGGCTGCGGGCTTTCGAGATTGAGCAGGTCGATGCCGTAGCGCGGATGGACAAATTCGCGCACGCTCTCGAGCACCAGTTCGGCGTGTCGTTGCGCTGACTCGAGATCGTCGTCGCCCCGCCCATCATGCCCCGCCAGCGGGTACACCAGCAGTTCGAGCACCAGCGCTTGATCTTGCCGACGCTCCAGTCAGGGATCGAATGCGAGCGTCGGCCACCGGCGGTCTCCTCCCAGCGGTTGTCCTCGAGAGTTACCAGCAGGCCGGTGCGGCCGGGCAGCTGTTGCAGCGCTGCCGGAAAGCAGTAATTGGGATCGAGCAGCACCGCGCTGGCGTGCTGTCCCAACTCCTCGACCAGCAAGCGCTTGAGCGCCACCATGTCGGCAAAGCTGACCTGATCCTCGGCGATGCCGCGGCGCTGGGCGATCAGCTGCGCAATCTGGTGGCGCTGGTCGACCGCGACCATGTTGAAATGACCCGTTGGCGTCGCCATGCGGCGCAGGCCGCGCATTTTTCCGAAATAAAGTTCGTTCGTCATAACCGCTCCACACCGCCGTGCGGCGTTCGCCCCGGCGGGTCTGGCGCTATGGGCGTTGGCGTTGCCTGCGGAGTGCGCTACCCGGCGGTGCTGCTGACCCACGGCGCCAACGACCCGCGCGTCGAGGTCTGGAACAGCACCAAGACCGCTGCCCGCCTGATGGCTGCGAGCAGTTCGGGCAAGCCGATCCTTTTGCGGCTCGACTATGACTCCGGCCACGGGATCGGCGATACCAAGAGCCAGCGTCTCGATGAACGGGCTGATACCTTCGCGTTCGCGCTCTGGCAGATGGGGGTAAAGGGGTACAGTCCCAAGGGCGAGTAATGGGCGCGCTCTCGGCGAACGCAGAGCGCTCGTCGAAGAGATATCAAGCTTGGCCTACGGTGCGGGCGAATTACTTCTTCGGGTAGCTGTAGAAGCCCTCGCCGGTCGATGTGCCGAGCTTGCCTTGGTCGAGGTAGGACTCCTTGAGCAGCTTCGCGAAGGCCTGCCTCTTCGGATCCGGGTTCATTGCCGCAATGTTGTAGGCCGTCTTGAGTCCGACGATGTCGAAGATCTGGAACGGGCCCAACGGCGCTCCGGTGCCGATGCGCCAGGTCTTGTCGACCATTTCAGGCTCGGCGATGCCGTCGACGAGAAGGTCGCCCGCCGCGCTGAGAAACGGTACGAGCAAGGAGTTGAGGAGGTATCCGGCATGCTCCTTCTTGATCTCGATCGGTACCATTCCGGTTGCCGTCGCGAAGTCGACGATGGTCTGGAAGACGGCCGGGGCGGTGGCCGACGTTCCCATGATCTCTGCCGTGTTGTGTACCCAGACACGGTTGGCGTAGTGCAACGCGATGAATCGGTCGGGGCGGCCGGTGGCATCTTTCATCGCACTTGGCAGCAAGGTCGACGAGTTCGTCGCGAAGATCGTCTTGGGCGGCGCGAGCTTCGCCAGTTCGGTGTAGACCTCGAGCTTGACCTCGAGGTTCTCCGGCACGACCTCGATCACGAGGTCGGCATCCTTGACCGCGGCGCCGAGTTCGAACGAATAGCTGATATTGGCGAGCGCCGCTGCCGAGCCGCCATCGGCGGCACCGGCAACCTTCTCGTCGATGTAGGTCTGTGCCAAGCCGGCGAACCGAGCCTTCGCTCGCTCAATGATTTCCGAATTGATGTCGTACGCGATTACTGAGAAACCATGGAACGCCGTCTGGAACGCAATTTGCGAACCGAGCACGCCGGTGCCGAGGACGGTTACTTTCTTGATCGTTGTCATGAGTGGTTCCTTCTGCCGGGGAGGGGTGGCAAACCGTTAGGAGGGCCAGTTAACTTTTGATTCTGATTGAAGGTGGAGAGGAAAACGGTGCGCTAGCGCACCCAGGTCCGGCCCGCACAGCTAGCGCCGTCGACCCCACCCCCGCGCCATCCATTTTTGAGGCGGAACAGGGTGCAGCTTCTCCGCGGCGCGGACTCGCGAACTCAGGCGGTAATGAATCGAGTACAGTTTGCAGCGCCGGGGTATTTATCGAACTGCTACTGAAACAGGAATAAGGTCGCCACCATGATCGCCACTGCCGCCTCCGCTGCCCAGCCCACCACCCACTACCGCATCTGCCCGCTCTGTGAAGCCTGTTGCGGGCTGGAGGTGCAGGTCGACAGTGGCCGGGTTATCCGCATCAAGGGCGCCGAGGGAGACGTCTTCAGTCATGGCTACATCTGCCCCAAGGGCTACGCCCTGAAGGACCTGCACGAAGATCCCGACCGCCTGCGCCAGCCCCTGGTTCGTCGCAACGGCACCTTGCAGCCCGCTACCTGGGACGAAGCCTTCGAAGAGATCGAACGCCGCCTGGTGCCCCTGGTGGCCCGGCACGGCAAGGACGCCCTGGCCCTGAGCCTGGGCAACCCCAATGTGCACAAGATGGGCCTGCTGCTCTACACCTCCCGCCTGGCCCGGGCAGTGGGCAGCAAGAACATCTTCTCCGCGTCCACGCTCGACCAGATGCCCAAGCAACTCTCGAGCGGCCTGATGTTCGGCAACTGGTTCAGTGTGCCCGTGCCGGATATCGAGCACTGCGACTACCTCCTGATGCTGGGCGCCAACCCCATGGCCAGCAACGGCAGCCTGTGGACCGTGCCAGACTTCCGGGGCAAGGCCAAGGCGCTGCGCGCGCGCGGCGGCCAACTGGTGGTCATCGATCCGCGCCGCACCGAAACCGCCGAGGTGGCCGACGCCCACCACTTCATCCGCCCCGGCGCCGACGTGTTCCTTCTGGCGGCCATGGTGCACACCTTGTTCGAGGAAACGCTCGTCGAGCCCGGGTGCCTGAGCGACTGGATCAATGGCATGAACGAGGTGCGCGACGCCGTGGCCCCGTTCACCCCGGCAGCCGTGGCGCAGCGCTGCGGCATCGCGGCCGAGACCATCCGCGCGTTGGCGCGGAACCTGGCGGGCGCCAAGCGGGGCTGCGTCTATGGCCGCATCGGCACCTGCACGCAAACCTTCGGCACCCTGTGCTCCTGGCTGATCGACGTGCTCAACGTGCTGACTGGCCACCTCGACTCACCAGGCGGCGCCATGTTTCCCAAGGCCGCCGCGTTTGCAGCCAACACCATGGGCAAGCCCGGCGTCGGCAAGGGCGTGGTCACTGGCCGCCACAGCAGCCGGGTGAGCGGCGCGCCGGAGGTCCTGGGTGAACTGCCTGCCACGCTGATGGCCGAAGAAATCCTGACCGCCGGCCCGGGCCAGGTCAGGGCCCTCATCACCGTGGCCAGCAACCCGGTGTTGTCGTGCCCCGGCGGTGAGAACCTCGACCAGGCCTTCGCCGGCCTGGAGTTCATGGTCAGCGTGGACATCTACCTGAACGAAACCACCCGCCACGCCGACGTGATCCTGCCGGGCACGGCGGTGCTGGAAGACAGCCACTACGATGTCGCCTTCCCGGCGCTGAGCTACCGCAACCATGCCCGTTTCTCGCCCGCCGTGCTGGCGCGCAGCGCAGGCGCGATGCCCGAGTGGCAGATCCTGCTCAAGCTGGTGGCCATTGCCCAGGGCCTGGGCGCGCAGGCCGATGTGCTGGCCCTGGACGACCAACTTGTGGCCGCCGACGTGGCCCGCCTGGCCGGCGACCACGCCCCTGCCGTGCTGGCCGCCCTGGCTGGCCGCCAGGGCCCCGAACGGCTGCTGGACATGGCGCTGCGCAACGGCCCCTACGGCGATCAATTCGGCCGCAAGCCCGAGGGTTTGAACCTCGACAAGGTAGCCGCCGCCCCCGGCGGTGTCGACCTGGGAGCGCTGCAACCGCGCATCCCCGAAGTGCTGCGCACTCCCAGCGGCAAGATCGAACTGGCCCCCGCCAGCCTGCTCGCCGACCTGTCGCGCGCCCGCGCTGCGCTCAACGATCCTGCTCCCGCTTTCAGCCTGATCGGCCGGCGTGAAGTGCGCAGCAACAACAGCTGGATGCACAACCTGCCGGTGCTGGCCAAAGGTCCCGAACGCTGCACCCTGCTGATGCACCCCGGCGACGCTGCCGCGCTGGGCCTGGCAGCCGGCGAACTCGCCACCGTGACCCTGCGTCCCGGACGCCAGGTACAAGCCCCGGTTGCCCTGAGTGACGCCATGATGCCCGGCGTAATCAGCCTGCCCCACGGCTGGGGGCACGACAGGGCCGGGGCGAACCTGCAGGTCGCCGCGCAGCGACCTGGGGTTAACCTGAATGCTGTGCTCGACGAGACGCTGCGCGACCCGCTGTCGGGCAATGCAGTGCTCTCGGGGGTGGGGGTGGTGGTGTCCGCCTGATTCCCGTCAAAGGACCGGCGCGCCCTCAGATCGAGCAGGGCATGTCCTGGCCGCAGCATAGCGGCGACTTGATCTTGCCGTGCCCGTTGGGGCACTTGGAGACCTGCACCTGAGCGCCGCTGTCGAGCTTGATCGTGTCGTTCACCAGCGGCGCATCGCACTTGCCGCAGCTCGCGTTGACCGTCATTCCGCATACCTTGCACTCGTACGTGGCCATGTTATCTCCTTGCTCCGTCTAGGTTCGAGAAGTCCCGGGAACCACGGCAACGCTGCGCTCGCAGTGCGATCTCGCCGCCAGTTCCAGAGACGGTTATGGATCAATCAGTATAGATGCATCCCGAGAATGAGGGGTGGCCGGCGGGGCAGCAGGAGAGGGGCGAGTCAGGGGTGCCGCAGCCGAATTACGCATCAAGATGGTGGCTGAGCAAAGAGGCGACGTCTTTGCAGCTGCCTGACAGGCGCTAGAACTACCCGTGCCTGCCTGAGCTCAGAAGTTCTTCGAGCTCAGCTTTCCCACCGCTGGTTGCGTTGGCTCAGGACTGCGACGACGAGCGCGTCGCCCGCACCCCTGCGTCAAGACTCTGCACGCAGGCCTGCGCCGCCTGGCGCACGGCCTCGCCTTGCGTGGGGTAGGCGTGGATCACGCGGGCCAGGCGGCGCAGGCCCAGGCCGGCCACCATGGCGAGCGAAATGTTGTTGATCATCTCGCCGGCGCAACTGCTGACGATGGTGGCGCCGAGAATGCGGTCGGTGCCTTCGCGCACGTGGATCTTCACGAACCCTTCCTCTTGGCCGTCGGTGATGGCGCGTACCACGTCGTGCATCGGCACGGTGTAGGTCTTGACCGGAATGCCCTGCGCGCGCGCCTGGCGCACGTACAGGCCGACGTGGGCCACCTGCGGGTCGGTGTAGGTGCACCAGGGCACGGTCAGCGCGCTCAGGCGCTGGCGGCCGCGGAACAGCGCATTGCGCACGACGATGTGGGCCGAGGCCTCTGCCGTGTTGGTGTAGGCATGTTCCATGCAGACATCGCCGGCGGCGAAGATGCGCGGGTTGCGGGTCCGCAGGAAGTCGTCGACCTGGATGCCGGTCTCGGCGTCGTAGGCCACGCCGGCCTTCTCCAGGTCCAGGCCTTGCACGGCGGGAAGTCGGCCGATGCCGGTCAGGATCTCGTCGACCACCGTCGTCGACTCGTTGCCGTCGGTGACCATCGTGACGTGCTTGCGTCCGCCCTCCAGGCGCACGGCGACGATGTTGCAGTTCAGGTGGATCTCGACGCCGTCGCGCGCCAGCGCGTGGGACACCATCTGCGCGGCATCGCGCTCTTCCCTGGGCAGGAACAACGGTTCGTTGTGGCAGATGATGGTACGGCTGCCGAAGCGCGCAAAGGCCTGGGCCAGTTCGCAACCCAACGGGCCGCCGCCGATGACCAGCAGACTGGGTGGCAGCCGGGTCAGTTCAAAGACGCTTTCATTGGTCAGGAAGCCGACGGCGGCCAGGCCTTCGATGTCGGGCATGACCGGGCGCGAGCCGGTGGCGATCAGGGCCCTCCTGAATCGCAAGCGGGTGCCGTCGACAGCGACTGCGTCGGCGCTGACGAAGCGCGCGCGGCCGACGTGCAAGTCGATGCCCTCGGCATCCAGACGCACCGCCGAGTCCACCCGCTGGATGCGGTCGCGCACCCGGCGCATGCGCTCCATCACCGCCGCGAAGTCGACGTTGACTTCGGCCGGCGTGTCGCCGCTGTTGATCGGCGCATTGCGTCCGTCGGCGAGCAACTGCGCGCTGCGCAGCATCGTCTTGGACGGAATGCAGCCTTCGTGCAGGCAGTTGCCGCCGATGTGGTGCACCTCGATTAGCGCCACGCGCATGCCCGCCGCGGCAGCATCGCGCGCGGCAGCCAGGCCGGCGGGGCCGGCGCCGATGATCAGCAGGTCGTAGGGGTCACGCTTGTCCGGAGCTTGCCCATCTTCTGTATTCGGGGTCGTCTGGGCCGGACCCACGCGCTGGGGTGGCGGCACGACCGACCGACGGTCCTTGGCTGCGGCGGGCGCAGGTGCCGGTCTTGTCGTGGTCATAGCGGTGCGTTTCCGGCGAGCCATCCGCCGCCAAAGCCGGCCCGGCGCAGGCCGGTACGGATCGGCTGCGAGCCTCGCAGCAGCCGCCACAGCAGGCCGGAGCGGAAGTTCTCGACCATCAGAACGATCATTCCCTGGTCGAGGCCGAAGGCGCCCTCCGAGATCCAGCCCGCGGCGCGCGGTCCTGTCGCAGTGCGGGCCACCGGTGGGCCCACTCGCACAGTGTCGTTGTAGCCGCTGGCCCGTGCGACACCGACCTCGGGTGCGGCACCCCGTGCCAGCAACCGGCGCAGCGCCGGCAACACGAGTTCGGGAGCGAACACCAACGACGACAGCACCGAGGGGCCGCTGATCGTGCCGTCGTCGGGACCCCAGGGCACGCCACGCGCGGCGTAGCCGTAGAACGACTGGCGGCGCCCGGCGACCCGCTGGCGCGGGGTGCTGGGGCCGTCGCCGGCCGACAGGCCCCAGCCGTCTTCGTCGTAGCCGGTG
>JAGXFG010000072.1 GCA_024637395.1 Burkholderiaceae bacterium
CCCCGACCTCGTTGATGACGCTCATCAGCACCTGCGTCCCGAAGGTGGGCAGGCCCTGACCGGTAACCGGATGGTCGTGCAGGATCTTCTTCTTCTCGGCGGTCACTTTCATGAACGCCTTCGGGTCGTGGATATTTTCGACCCCGATGGTGCCGCGCACCGCAATCGCCTTGAGGTTCTTCGAGCCTGCGACCGCACCGACCCCCGAGCGCCCGGCGGCCCGATGCAGGTCGTTGATCACCCCGGCGAAGAGCACGCGATTCTCGCCCGCGCGGCCGATCGACGAGACCCTGGTCTGGGGATCCTGAAGTTCGGCCTTGATCGCCGCCTCGGTGTGCCAGACGGTGGTGCCCCAGAGGTGCGCCGCATCGCGCAACTCGACCTTATCGTCGACGATCGAAAGGTAGACCGGCTTGGGACTGCAACCCTCGAAAATGATCATGTCCCAGCCGGCGGCGCGCAGCTCCGCACCCCAGTAACCGCCGGAGTTGGAACAGGCGATGGCGCCGGTCAACGGACCCTTGGTGATCACCGCATAGCGCCCGCCGGTCGAGGCCATCGTTCCGGTCAACGGACCATTGGCCCAGATGATCTTGTTCTCGGGCGCGAAGGGATCGACCGTGGCGTCGACTTCCTCGACGAAGTACTTGGTCGCCAACCCACGCTGACCGATGTATTGCCGCGCCCAATCCATGTTCAGCGCTTCGGCGGTGCACGTGCCCTTGGTGAGATTCACGCGAAGAATTTTTCCAGCCCAGCTCATGTCTTTGCTCCTCGTTCGCTGCAGTTCCGGGATGACCAGCCAGCCAAGCGCGCTTACGCGCTCGCCTGATTGCCGAGTTTCTCGGCCCACTGCTTCATCTTCCCGAGCCCGGTCCAGTCGGCATCGACATAGGTGATCGCGCCTGTCGGGCAGGCTTCCACGCACGCCGGCGAGTCCGCACAGAGGTCGCATTTCTGGACCTTGCCGGTCTTCTGAACATAATTGATCGTCCCGAACGGACAGGCGATGGTACAGACCTTGCAGCCCACGCAGCGGTTCTCGAGCACGATCTTGGCGCCGGTTGCGGCATCCAGCTGGATCGCGTCGACCGGACAAGCGTGCAGGCACCAGGCCTCATCGCACTGCGTGCAGGTATACGGCACCATGCGGCCGGATTCGGCGAACTCTATGACCTTGATCCGCGACCGAGCGGGCGCGAAGATTCCGTAGTTCTCGAAACTGCAGGCCATCTCGCACTGCAGGCAGCCGGTGCACTTTTCCGGCTCGATGTGCAGGGACTTTTGCATGAACCCCCCTATTGGCGAAAAAACTGGAGCCGGCCCGACCAAGTTCGGACCAGATCACGAGTTGCTCTCGACACCAAAGGTAGACCACTGGCCGCGAGGGCTGCCAATGGCAGACTCAATTGGTCGGAAAAGTTGGAAGTGAAAGGCGCCAATAGACCAGGCGCCGCCGCGGGGAGTTACCCGAACGGGTGAGGCCGCCGGGCGGCGGCCTCGGGGCTCAGGTGTTCTGGACCACGATCGAGGGGAAGCGCGACGAGAGGTCGCGCGCCTTCTCGGCGATCCGGACCGCGACCCGGCGGGCAATCTGGCGGTAAGTCGCAGCAATCTCACCGTCGGGATCGGCCACCACGGTCGGGCAACCCGAGTCCGCCTGTTCGCGAATCCGGATATCGAGCGGCAGCCCGCCGAGGTACTCGACTTCGTACTGGGCGCACATCCGTTCGCCGCCACCGGCGCCGAAGATGTGTTCAGCATGGCCGCAGTTCGAGCAGATATGCACCGCCATGTTTTCGACGATTCCGAGGATCGGGATGCCGACCTTGTCGAACATCTTGAGACCGCGGCGCGCATCCAGGAGCGCGATGTCCTGGGGCGTGGTCACGATCACGGCGCCCGTCACCGGTACCTTCTGCGACAGCGTCAGATGGATGTCACCGGTGCCCGGCGGCATGTCGACCACGAGGTAGTCGAGATCCTTCCAGTTGGTGTCGCGAAACAGCTGCTCGAGCGCCTGGGTGACGATCGGACCGCGCCAGACCATCGGCGTGTCCAGGTCGATCAGGAAGCCGATCGACGCCGCCTGTATGCCATGGCCGATCATCGGCTCCATGGTCTTGCCATCGGCGGTCTGGGGGCTGCCGGTGATGCCCAGCATCATCGGCTGCGAGGGCCCGTAGATGTCGGCGTCGAGGATCCCGACCGTCGCACCCTCGGCAGCCAGCGCCAGCGCCAGATTGACCGCGGTCGTGCTCTTGCCCACCCCGCCCTTGCCGGATGCCACCGCGACGATGTTCTTGACGTTGGGCAGTGGCTTGACCCCGCGTTGCACCGCGTGGGCAACGATCTTCTGATAGACGTTGGCGGCCACGCCGCGCACCCCGGGCAAGGCCTGGATGGCAGCCACCACCTGGGTGCGGATCGGTTCGATCTGGCTGCGGGCCGGATAACCGAGTTCGACGTTCACCGCCACATGGCCATCGTCGACCCGGAGGTCGCGCGCAGACTTGCTGCTGATCAGGTCTTTCTGGGTATTCGGGTCGACGATGCCCTTCAGGGCCTCAGTCACCATCTCGAGCGTAACGCTCATGACTGCTCCAGGTTGGTCGTTGCAAAAACGTCGAGTCTAATGCAAGCCCCACATTTCCCCGAAATTCACTGGTGATTCCCTATAAAATGAAAGGTTTGCAGAAAGTAGCGGACCTTCCAATGACGCTCGCCCCGCGCAAGCTCTTCGTCACCACGGCACTGCCCTACGCCAACGGCCCTTTCCATATCGGCCATATCATGGAGTACATCCAGGCCGACGTCTGGGTGCGCTTCCAGCGCATGCGGGGGCATACGGTGCATTTTGTCTGTGCCGACGACGCCCACGGCGCGCCGATCATGATTGCCGCCGACAAGGTCGGCAAGACCCCGCAGGAGTTCGTCGCCGCGATCGCCGCCGGCCGGCGCGCCTATCTGGACGGATTCGCGATTGCCTTCGACCACTGGCACAGCACCGATTCGCCCGAGAACGTCGAGCTCTCGCAGGGCATCTACCGGGCGTTGCGGGCCGAGGGGCTGATCGACATCCGCGAAATCGAACAGTTCTACGACCCGGTCAAGGGGATGTTCCTGCCCGATCGCTACATCAAGGGCGAGTGCCCGGTGTGCGCGGCCAAGGACCAGTATGGCGACTCCTGCGAGTCCTGCGGCGCGGTGTATTCCGCCACCGAACTGCGCAATCCCTTCTCGGCTCTTTCCGGCGCCACTCCCGAGCTGCGGCGCTCGGAACACTATTTCTTTCGCCTCTCGGATCCGCGCTGCGTCGCGTACCTGCAGGACTGGACCCGCCAGAACGATCGGCGCGGCGAACCCCGCCTGCAGCCCGAGGTGCTCGCCAAGGCGCAGGAGTGGCTGGGCGGTCCGGAAGGCGGCAAGCTCGCCGACTGGGACATCTCGCGCGATGCGCCCTACTTCGGCATCGAAATCCCCGATGCGCCGGGCAAGTACTTCTATGTCTGGCTCGACGCGCCGGTGGGCTACCTGGCATCCCTGAAGGCGTACTGCAGCAAGACGGGGCTCGACTTCGAGGCGCTGGTTGCCGACCCCGATCTCGAGCAGTTCCATTTCATCGGCAAGGACATCATCTACTTTCACGTGCTGTTCTGGCCGGCGATGCTGCACTTCGCGGGACGCAAGACCCCCGAGCGCGTCAACGTCCACGGCTTCATCAACGTCAGCGGCGAAAAGATGAGCAAGAGCCGCGGCACCGGGATCTCGCCGCTGCGCTATCTCGAGCTCGGGCTGGACCCCGACTGGCTGCGCTATTACCTGGCAGCCAAGTTGAACAGCAAGGTCGAGGACGTCGATTTCAACCCCGAGGATTTCATCGCCCGCATCAACAGTGACCTGGTCGGCAAGCTGGTCAACATTGCCAGCCGCTGCTCGAACTTTCTCACCCGTCGCTTTGACGGCAAGCTCGGCGCCCCGGACGCGGCGGCGCTGGCCACTTTCGCGGGCAGCTGGTCGGGTGCCGACGCGCTCGCCGAGCTCTACGAACGGCGCGACACCGGCAAGGTGGTGCGCGAGGTGATGCAGTACGCCGACGCGGTCAACCAGTATGTCGATGCCAGGAAACCCTGGGAGATCGCCAAGGACCCGTCGCGCGAGGCCGAGTTGCAGATGGTCTGCTCGACGGCCATGACGGCGTTCCGGGACCTGGTCCTGCTGCTGGCACCGATCATCCCCGGGCTGGCCGAGCGCGCGCTGGCGCAGTTTGGCGCCGCCGAACGCGGCTGGGAGGCAATCGGCTCGGCCTTGCCCGCCGGACACCAGGTGGCTCCTTACCAGCACCTCACGACCCGGGTCGAGGGCAAGATCATCGACGCCCTGTTCGAAGCCCCGGCCAACGCCACGGCGGCGCCTGCCGCCGTGCCGCCGCCGGCCGAAACGGTGGCCGCGGTCAAGCCCCCCATCTCGATCGACGAGTTCGCCGCCCTGGACCTGCGGGTCGCTCTGGTCAGCGCGGCCGAGGCCGTGGCCGAATCCCGCAAGCTGATCCGTCTGACGCTTGACGTCGGCGCCATGGGCACCAGGACGGTCTTCTCGGGGATCAGGTCGGCCTACGAGCCCGAGCGGCTCGTCGGGCGCCACGTAATCCTGGTGGCCAACCTTGCGCCACGCAAAATGAAGTTCGGCGTCTCGGAGGGCATGGTGCTCTCGGCGGGTTCCGATGACCCGGCGCAGGGCAATGGCATATTCCTGCTCGAGCCGGCCCCGGGGGCAAAACCGGGGATGAAGGTCAGTTGAGGCCTCCGGTAGAATACGAACCACCCGAACTACAGTTGCGGAGCAACGGCATCATGAGTGACTCGCGTTTCATGGCTTTCGTGGCCGGCATCTTCCAGCGCCCATCCTTTGTGTCCGAGCCCGAGGAGTTCCTCACGGACCTGGTGCGCGCTCGCCCCGAGATCACGGCCGACCGGAAGCGGGCGCGCCAGATGTGGTGGGATCATCCCCAGGACCTCGAGACCCTCGCGCGGCACCGCGAGTCACGGGTTCCCCAGCAGCCCTACGTCTACCAGCGCAAGGTATAAGCGGGTGAGTGAGGCGCTCGTCGGGGCGCACGTCGAGGAAGACGAACAGTCCCAGCAACTCGAGCTCAAGGTCTTCGCCCGGCTCTATGGCGAGCCGGTGCTGCACGTCCCGCAGGATCTCTACATCCCGCCCGACGCTCTTGAGGTATTTCTCGAATCATTCGAGGGTCCGCTCGACCTGCTGCTCTACCTGATTCGCCGGCAGAGCTTCAATATCCTCGACATTCCGATGGCGACGGTGACGCGCCAGTATCTCGCCTACGTCGAGGAAATCCGCGAACGCAATCTGGACCTCGCCGGGGAATACCTGCTGATGGCCGCGATGCTCATCGACATCAAGTCGCGGATGCTGCTGCCGGTGCGCAGGTCCGATACCGGCGAGGAGGCCGAGGATCCGCGGGCTGAACTGACGCGGCGCCTGCTCGAGTACGAGCGCATGAAGCTCGCCGCCCAGCAGATCGACGACCTGCCGCTGGTGGGCCGCGATTTCCAGCAGGTCCAGGTGATGATCGAACAGACCATCGAGGCGCGCCTGCCCCAGGTCGATCCGATCGACTTGCGCAACGCCTGGCACGACATCCTGCAGCGCACCCGGATGCTGCAGCACCATCGCATCGCGCGCGAGGAACTCTCGGTGCGCGAGCACATGACGATCGTGCTGCGCCGGCTGCGCGACCAGCGCTTTGCCGAGTTCAGCGAACTATTCGAGCCCGCGCAAGGCGTCCCGGTGGCGGTGGTCACCTTTCTCGCGCTGCTCGAACTCGCCCGTGAGGCCCTGATCGAGATCACGCAGGCCGAAGCTTTTGCGCCGATCTACCTGCGCCTGGCCTATCAGCCGGTCTGATCGCGCGACCACTGGCCCCGCACCATGACCCTGTCGATCGTCCGCAACGCCCCGCTGAAGAGCCTGAATACCTTCGGGGTGGCGGCCAACGCCGCAACCCTGATCACGCTCGAGCACGAGGCCCAGCTGCCGGAACTGCGCCCGGCGCTGGCCGCCGAGCCCGCCCCGTTCGTGCTCGGCGGCGGCAGCAACGTGCTCTTCACCGCCGACGTGCCCGGCACCATCCTGCGGGTCAGGCTGCGCGGGGTCCGGATCGTCAGCGACGATGCGCGCGGTGTAATCGTCGAGGCCGCGGCCGGCGAGGACTGGGACGGCCTGGTGCGCTGGTCGCTGGCACAGCACTGCTACGGGCTCGAAAACCTGGCGCTGATCCCGGGCACGGTCGGTGCCGCCCCGATCCAGAACATCGGCGCCTACGGGGTCGAACTGAGCGATGTCTTTGACTCGCTCGACGCCATTGACCTCGGCAGCGGCAAGACCGCGACGCTCTCGGCAGCCGATTGCGCATTCGGTTACCGCGACAGCATCTTCAAGCGGCCGGGGCCGAACCGGCTGGTGCTGAGGGTGCGCCTGCGGCTCTCACGGACCGCGCCAGCGCGCCTGTCCCATGGCGAGATCGGGCAGGCCTTGCACGCAGCCGGAGTAGATAATCCGACCCCCGCTGACGTTGCCGACGCAGTGCGACAAGTCCGCATGTCAAAGCTGCCGGATCCGGCGCGGCTGGGTAACGCCGGCAGCTTCTTCAAGAACCCGATCGTGAGCGCCGCTCATGCCGGGCAACTGCTCGCCGAATACCCCGGGGCACCGAATTATCCGGCCGTGCTCGCTGGGGTCGCGGCGCGCAAACTCTCCGCGGCCTGGCTGATCGAGGCCTGCGGCTGGAAGGGGGTGCGCGAGGGCGATGCCGGCGTCGACGCGCGACACGCACTGGTCCTGGTCAATTACGGGCAGGCAACCGGGGCGCAGCTGATCGGCCTGGCCACCCGGATTCGGGCCTCCGTGCACCAGCGCTTCAATATCCGGCTGGAAGCAGAAGCGGTGCTGCTGCCGACTCCGGAGGGATGGGGGCCATGAGAAAGATCGCGGCGGTGGCGCTATTGGCAACCCTGCTGGCGGCCTGCGGCCTGCTACCGCCCGCCAATCTGGTCTCGCCTCGAATCAGCTTTGTCGACTTCGCGCTCCGCGACATCGGACTTTCCGAGATCCGCTTCACGCTGGTGGTCAGCGCCGACAATCCCAACGACGTCGACGTCCCGCTGCGCGATATTTCATTCCAGCTGGATTTGCTGGGCAGCGCGTTTGCCGACGGTTCGGTCGCCAATGGCCGGATCGATCTGCCGGCTCGCGGTCAGCGCGAAATCACTGTTGATTTCACAGCCTCCACATCCAGACTGCTGGCCATTTTCGAGCGGCTGCAGGGCACCGGCAGGGCGGAACCTCTCTATCGCCTGCGGGGAACGGCTTCCTGGGCCGGTTCAGGAATTCCGATCAGATTCGAGCGCAGCGGCGATCTGGAGGCGCTGCGCCGCCTGCGCCAGATACTCGGCAGGGAACCAACACGCTCGCGGGGGCCGGCACCTGATCAAGGTGCGCGGCCCGCCAGCGCCGCTCAGGCGATTTCTTCGTAGAGCGGCAGCGTCAGGAACTCGGCGTACTCGGCACTGGTCGACATTTTCTCGAAGATCCTTGCCGCCCGATCGTAACTCGAGGTGTCGCCACCGACGACCTTCTTGATCCGCACCAATTCCTCGGGAACCATCAGGCTGACCAGTTCCGGGGTTACCTTGCGGCCATCGTCGAGCACGCCCTTGGGCGAACGAATCCACTGCCAGACCTGCGAACGCGAGATCTCGGCGGTCGCGGCATCCTCCATCAGGTCGTGGATCGGCACGCAACCGTTACCCGCCAGCCATGACCCGAGGTAATGAATGCCGACATTGATGTTGTTGCGCAGCCCCTCCTCGGTGATGGGCGCCTCGGGACGGAAATCAAGCAGATCCGCGGCGCTCATATTGACGTCCGGGCGCTGCTTGTCGATCTGGTTGGGCCGGTCACCGAGCACGCGAACGAACTCGGCCATCGTCGGCGCGACCAGGCCCGGATGGGCGACCCAGCCGCCGTCATAGCCGTCCTGGGCGTCGCGGGCCTTACCATCGGCAACGGACGCGATCGCACGCTCGTTGCGCTCGGGATCGTTCTTGATCGGGATCAGTGCGCTCATCCCGCCGATGGCTGGAGCGTTGCGCCGGTGGCAGGTCTTCAGGAGCAGCAGCGCGTAAGCGCGCATGAACGGCACCTGCATCGTGATCTGGCTCCGGTCGGCGAGGCAGAAGTCGGCATCGCGGCTGAACTTCTTGATGCAGGAAAAGATGTAGTCCCAGCGCCCGGCATTCAATCCGGCGGAATGCTCGCGCAGTTCATAGAGGATCTCGTCCATCTCGAAGGCTGCGAGGATCGTCTCGATCAGCACGGTGGCCTTGATCGTGCCCTGGGGAATGCCCAGTTCATTCTGCGCCATCACGAACACGTCGTTCCACAAGCGGGCCTCGAGGTGGCTCTCGAGCTTGGGCAGGTAGAAGTACGGACCGCTGCCACGAGCCAGCAGTTCCTTGGCGTTATGGAACAGGTACAGACCAAGGTCGAACAGTCCGCCGGAAATCCGTTGGCCGTCGATCAGGACGTGCTTCTCGTCAAGATGCCAGCCGCGCGGGCGCACGATCAGCACTGCGGTCTTGTCGTTGAGCCGATAGCTCTTGCCATTCTGCTCCAGCGAAATCGTGCGGCGGATCGCGTCGTACAGGTTGACCTGCCCCTGCACCTGGTTCGACCAGTTCGGGGTGTTGCTGTCCTCGAAGTCGGTCATGTACATGTCGGCGCCCGAATTGAGCGCATTGATGATCATCTTGCGCTCGACCGGCCCGGTAATCTCGACGCGGCGGCAGAGCAGATCCTTGGGCTGCGGCGCGATCTTCCAGTCACCCTCGCGGATGGCGCTGGTCTCGGGCAGGAAGTCGGGGCGCTCGCCGGCATTGAGCCGCGCCATCCGTGCGACCCGCGCACCGAGCAGTTCGCGCCGGCGTGCTTCAAAGGCGTGATGCAGCCGGGCGACGAACGCCATGGCTTCCGGCGTGAGAATCTCGTCGAAACGAGGCTCCATCTCGGCGTTGATCTGCATCCCGGCGGGAAGCGTTGCAGTGGCGGAGGTATTGGTCATCTTGGGACTCCTGGCTGGTTTAGGTATGGGTTTCAGGCGAGGCGCTGGCGCGCATACTCGACGACTTCGGTAAGCAGGCTGCCGGTGGCGTGCGGGGTGGTATCGAGCTCCTCGAGCGGTGCCCCGCTGCGGTTGATCCAGAAGCTGCGGTAGCCGTGCCAGGTCGCTGCGATCGCGTCCCAGCAGTTGGACGAAACAAACAGGATCTCTCCGGCGCTCACCCCGAGCGCCTGCGGGCCGAGGTCATAGATCGCGGACCTGGTCTTGAAGGTCTGCACCGACTCGGACGAGAGCAGATGCTCGAACATCCCGTCCATCCCGGAACTGCGCACCGAGACCTCGATCATTTCGCGGTTGCCGTTGGTCAGAATCGCCAGCGGCAAGCCGAGCGCACGCAACTCGCGCAACGCGCCGAGATTCTCCGGAAACGCCGAGAGGCTGGCGTACTGGTTCATCAGGCGGGCCTCGTCGGCCGCGCTCAGTTCGGGCGCCAGCCGAGCCACCGCGAAGCGCAGGGCATCCCGGGTGATTTCCCAGAACTGCTTGTAGCGCCCCGACATCGCCCGCAACCAGGAGTACTCGAGCTGCTTCTGGCGCCACAGCATCGATAGCGACTCGCCCCGGCCCGGGCAGAGTTGCTCCGCCAGGCTGATCACCGAGTGAACGTCGAACAGAGTGCCGTAGGCATCGAAGGCGACGGCGCGGATGGGCAGGTCATGCCTTTTGTTCATCGGTCGATTCTATTGCAACCCAATATGTCGTTAAAGTATCGTATAGTCGTTTTACCTTTGTGTTTTTTGCATAACTGACCATGGACCACTTCAAACAGATCGAAACCTTCGTGACAGTAGCCACCCGCGGCGGGCTGTCGGCGGCAGCCGCGGTCGAGGGGGTCTCGCCGGGCGTAATCGGGCGGCGCATCGACGCCCTCGAGCAACGCCTCGGTGTCAAGCTGCTGACCCGCACTACCCGCCGCGTGACCCCGACTTTCGAGGGGATCGCCTTCCTCGAGGACTGCCAACGCATCCTGGCGGACATGAACAATGCCGAAGCCTCGGTTTCCCTCGGCGGAGTCAAGGCCAGCGGTCACCTGAACATCACCGCACCGGCCGGATTCGGCCGCCGCCACGTGGCGCCGCTGGTCGCCTCTTTCCTGGACGCCAACCCCGAAGTCAGCATCTCGCTCGATCTCGCCGACCGCCTCGCCGATGTCGCCAACGAGGGCATCGACCTGGCGGTGCGCATCGGCATGCTCGACGATTCCAACCTGGTGGGAATCAGGCTCGCCGCCAACCAGCGCGTGATCGTCGCCAGCCCCCAGTACTTGGCAACACGCGGAACCCCGCTGGCGCCGGCTGATCTCGCCAGCCATGAGTGCCTGACCTTCGGCAACTACGGCAACCAGGCCCGTGGCTGGCAACTGCTGGTCGATGGCGAACCGCAATGGATCAGGGTCGCGGGAGCACTGGCCTGCAACGATGGCGCGGTCCTGCATGACTGGGCGCTGGCCGGCCGCGGCCTGGCCTGGCGATCGCTGTGGGAAGTCGGGGAGGATTTGCGTTCCGGGCGCCTGCGCTCGGTGCTCGACGATTGCGCGGCACCGGACAACGCCATCTACGCGGTGTTTGCGCAGCGCCGGCTGCTGCCGCTGCGCGTCCGGGCCTTCGTCGACTACCTGAAGAATACCTACGCCAACCCGACCTACTGGCGCCAGGCGCACTGAACCTGGCGGTGCACATCGCGACGGCCATATCTATCCGGGGTCGCGGCGCAGAAACGAGAAAGCGGCCCTCGGGCCGCTTTCTCTTTCAGGGGAGGCAAACGCTGGCCGCCTCCGCTGCTGAAACCTTGGGCTAGCTGAGGTGCTTGCCGATCAGTTTGGTCATTTCGAACATCGAGACCTGCGGCACACCAAAGACTTCCTTGAGTTTCGCGTCAGCGTTGATCATGCGCTTGTTCTTCGGGTCCTGCAGATCGTGCTTCTTGATGTATTCCCACATCTTCTTGACCACTTCGGTCCGTGGCACGGCTCCGGGGCCAATCACAGCGGCGAGCGCGGCGCTGGGCTTGAGCGGCTTCATGAAGGCCGCGTTTGGTTTGCGGGCAGTCTTCGCGGCCGGCTTGGCGACACCCTTTGCAGTAACCATGGACTCTATCTCCTTTTGGGGGTTATTTGGCATCCCGTCTACCTGCACAACGGGCACAGGCGCAAGGATGCAACGATTTCGTGCCGACGACAACTGAAAAATATTTCCGGCGGCACTATTGACAGCGACAAACCCGCGGTGCGCATCCTGCAAATCGGCGCCGCTGGCTCACTCCAGAGCACTTCATACCGCAACTGGCAGTGTAAACCAGCCGGCGCCGTCAGGACAATCGGCGCCGCAAGGCCGCCCCGATAGCCCGGTACGGTCAATGTTTGGGCGCGCCGATTTGCCTCCCGCCGGACATTCCCCGATCATGCCGGAACAGACCAATTGGCGCCACATGGCGCGAGGGGACGGCATGTACGAAGAACTGGGACTCTATATCGACGGGGAATTCATCCGGGGCGGCGGTCGCCGCGAGCAGGACGTGCTCAACCCCGCCAACGACGAGGTGCTGGGAAAGCTGCCTCATGCCAGCAAGGACGATCTCGATCGGGCGCTCGCCGCCGCGCAACGGGCCTTCGAATCATGGCGCCGCACGTCGCCGATGGAGCGCTCGGCGATCCTGCGCAAGGTGGCAACGCTGGCGCGCGAGCGCGCCGATGCGATCGGCCGCAACATCACGCTCGACCAGGGCAAGCCGCTGGCCGAGGCGGTTGGCGAAGTCAGCGGCTGCGCCGAACACGCCGATTGGCACGCCGAGGAGTGCCGCCGCATCTACGGCCGGGTGATTCCGGCGCGCGTCGAAGGCGTGCGCCAGCTGGTGGTGCGCGAACCGATCGGGGTATGCGCCGCGTTCACGCCGTGGAACTTCCCTTTCAACCAGGCGATTCGCAAGATCGTCGCGGCGCTCGGCGCCGGCTGCACCATCATCGTCAAGGGCCCCGAGGATGCGCCCAGCGCGGTCGTGGCACTCGCGCGGCTATTCCATGACGCTGGTCTGCCTGCCGGCTGCCTGAACGTCGTCTGGGGGGTTCCGCACGAGGTCTCGGACTACCTGATCCGCTCACCGATCGTGCGCAAGATTTCCTTCACCGGTTCGGTGCCGATTGGCAAGCAGCTGGCAGCGCTGGCCGGCTCGCTGATGAAACGTTGCACGATGGAGCTCGGCGGCCACTCGCCGGTGATCGTCTGCGAGGACGGCGATATCGTGCGCGCCGCCAAAATGGTTGCGTCACTGAAGTTCCGCAATGCCGGTCAGGTCTGCGTGGCGCCGTCGCGCGTCTATGTCGAACGCCCGGCCTACGAGCGTTTCCTCGAGACTTTCGTCGCCGCTGCCGAGAAACTCAAGGTTGGCGACGGACTTGAAGCCGGCACCCGCATGGGGCCGCTGGCCCACCAGCGGCGCGTCGGATCGATGACCGAGTTCGTCGATGATGCCCGCGAGCGCGGCGCGGTCGCGGTCACCGGCGGCGCACGCATCGGCGAGCGCGGCAACTTCTTTGCCCCGACTGTGCTCACCGAGGTGCCCGATGACGCGATGATCATGACCAGCGAACCCTTCGGTCCGGTGGTGCCGATCGTGCGCTTTGACAGCCTCGACGAAGCGCTTGCCCGCGCCAACCGCCTGCCCTACGGACTGGCCTCGTACGCCTTCACCGGCTCGATTCGCAACGCGCACGCGATCTCGACCGGGCTCGAAGCCGGGATGGTAAACATCAACCACTTCGGGATGGCCCTGGCCGAGACACCGTTTGGCGGCATCAAGGACAGCGGCTACGGCAGCGAGGGCGGCACCGAGACCTTCGACGGCTACCTGAACACCAAGTTCATCACCCAGATGGCGTAAACGCCGCGTGCCCGAGCGCCAGGCAGAGGAGGAGCAGGCCATGCAACCACAGGTAGAGTTCGTTTTCGACGTGGGCAGCCCCTACTCTTACCTCGCCGAGCGGGCGCTGCCTGGGATCGTGCAGGCCGCCGGGGCGCAGATCGTCTGGCGACCGGTCCTGCTCGGCGCGGTGATCAAGACCACCGGCAACCACTCGCCGTTCGAAGTGCCGGCCAAGATGCGCTGGGTTGAACAGGATATCGAGCGTTGCGCGCGCGCGCTGGCTGTGCCGTTCAACCGTAACCCCCACTTCCCGGTCAACACCATGGTGGCGATGCGCATCGCCACCGGGCTGCTGGCGCGTCGCCCCGACGATTTCCCGGCCTGGGTCGAAGCCGCTTTCAGGGCGATGTGGGTCGAAGGGCGCAATCTCGCCGACCCGGCGGAACTGGCAGCGGTAATCAGGAACGCCGGCTTCGATGACCGGCAACTGCTCGCGCTCGCGTCAGAGCCGGCGGTGAAGGATCTGCTGCGCAGCGCCACCGAAGAGGCGATTGCGCGCGGAGTGTTTGGCGCCCCGACATTCTTCGTTGGCGACCAGATGTTCTGGGGCCATGACCGGCTCGACCAGGTGGCGCGCGTGCTCGCGCCGGCGGATTCCGGCCGGCAATCCTAGCCCGGCGCGTGCAGCCGGCCTGGCGCTAGCCGGCCGGTGCGTCCGAACTGCGCGACGCCCGCTTGCGCTCGTGCTCCTTGAGCAGGCGTTTGCGCAAGCGGATGCTCTTGGGAGTGAGCTCGACCAGTTCGTCGTCGCCGATGAACTCGACCGCTTTTTCCAGCGTCAGCGACATCGGCGGCACCAGCACGATGTGCTCGTCCTTGCTCGAGGTGCGGATGTTGGTGAGCTTCTTTTCCTTGACCGGGTTCACCACGAGATCGTTGTCGCGCGAGTGGATCCCGATGACCATCCCCTCGTAGAGCGGATCGCCGGGGCTGACAAACATCCGGCCACGCTCCTGCAGTTTCCAGAGCGCATAGGCAACGGCGGGGCCATCGTCCTGCGAGATCAGCACGCCGTTGCGCCGGTCCTCGATCAGTCCGGCCCACGGGCCGTAGTCGTCGAACACGTGGCTGGCGATGCCGGTTCCGCGGGTCAGGTTGAGAAATTCGTTGTGAAAGCCGATCAGCCCGCGTGCCGGAACCCGATACTCCAGCCGCACCCGGCCCTTGCCGTCGATCTCCATGTTCTGCAGTTCGCCGCGCCGGCGACCAAGCAGTTCCATGACCGCTCCCTGGTGGTCTTCCTCAAGGTCGGCGCTGAAAATCTCGTAGGGTTCGAGCTTCTGGCCATCGACCATCTTGATCCGCGGCTTGGGCCGCGACACCGCGAGTTCGTAGCCTTCGCGGCGCAGGTTCTCGAGCAGGATCGTGAGGTGCAGTTCACCGCGGCCGGAGACCACGAAAGTGTCACTGTCGGCGGTGAACTCGACGCGCAAGGCCACGTTGGACTTGAGCTCGCGCACCAGCCGGTCGCGGATCTGGCGGCTGGTCACGAACTTGCCCTCGCGGCCTGCCATCGGCGAGTTGTTGACCAGAAACTCCATCGTCATCGTCGGCTCGTCGACCTTGAGCATCGGCAAGGCTTCGGGAGCCGCGACGTCGCACAGGGTCGAACCGATCCCGATTTCATCGATACCGTTGATCGCCACGATGTCGCCGGCAAAAGCCTCGTCGACCACCTCGCGGTCAAGTCCGCGAAAGCGCAACACCTGGTTGACCTTGGCCGTTACCGGTGCCACCCCGGTTTCTGCCGGATCACCCTGGAGCACCAGCAGTGACTGGCCGGAGCGGATTCGACCACGATTAATCCGGCCAATGCCGATCTTGCCGACATAACTCGAAAAATCGAGCGCCGAAATCTGAAACTGCAGTGGGCCATCGGGATCGTCGGCACGCGCCGGCACTTGGGCGAGGATCGCGTCAAATAGCGGCGCCATCGACAGCCCGCTGGCAGCAGCGCCAGCGGCGCCGGCAACCACGCCATCGGGCATGTCGTCGAGCCGCTTGAGCGCATAGCCGTTGATTGCCGAGGTGTAGATCACCGGGAAGTCGAGTTGTTCTTCGGTGGCGCCGAGCTTGTCAAAGAGATCGAACGTGTGGTCCACCACCCAGTTCGCGCGGGCGCCAGGACGGTCGATCTTGTTGATCACCACGATCGGCCGCAGGCCCAGCGCCAGCGCCTTGCGGGTGACGAATCGCGTCTGCGGCATCGGTCCGTCGACGGCATCAACCAGCAGCAGCACGCCATCGACCATCGACAGGGCACGCTCGACCTCACCGCCAAAATCGGCGTGTCCGGGCGTGTCGACGATATTGATGCGCGTGCCGGCGTATTCGACCGCGCAGTTCTTGGCCAGGATGGTGATGCCGCGCTCGCGCTCGAGGTCGTTGCTGTCCATCACCCGCTCGGCGAGCTGCTGATGGGCGCGGAAAGTCCCTGACTGACGCAGGAGCTGGTCGACGAGGGTGGTCTTGCCATGATCGACGTGCGCGATGATGGCGATATTTCTAATGGGGGCCAGCATGATGAGACTAGGCCGCGGGGATACACGCGGCTAAAGGCGGGGGACCTAGGATTTTACACGACTAAGCTGCCTGGCGGTTGGCTAACGACCCGCTCGGGTGCAACTACTCCAGATTCGTCGATCATGCCGACGCCGATCAGGGCCTCGCCGTGATAGACCCGGACCCGCCCCGATCGGGGCATGGTCCCGGCCGGCGCGCCTGCGAGCACCGGCTGGCCGTGGGCAAAACGCGCTGCGCTGGCCGCGTCGAGCGCGCAGCGCGGCAGCTTGGTAATCAGGGCATCGGGCGGCAGCAAAGCCGCGCCCACCGCGGCGCGCGCGGCAGCGACCGACTCCGGCGCCGCCTCGCCGAGCTGCAGCGGCAAGTCGATCCGTAGCGCGTCGGCAAGATCCAGTACTCCGACCCGGGTGCGGCGCAGCGCGCTGAGGTGTGCCACAGTGCCCAGCGCCTTGCCGATGTCCTCGGCCAGGGTGCGCACGTAGGTTCCCTTGGAGCACGACACCCTCACCCGCGCCCATCCGGCGCCATCGCACGCCAGCAATTCCAATTGGTGGATCGTCACGGGACGGGCATCACGCGCCAGGGTCTGGCCGGCGCGGGCGTACTCGTAGAGCGGACGGCCGGCGCGCTTGAGCGCCGAGTACATCGGTGGAACCTGTTCGATGGGGCCGCGAAATCCGCCGAGCGCGACCTCGAGCTCGTCCGCCGAGACCTCGGCCCGGCCTCGCGCGATTTCCTGCCCAAGGGCATCGCCCGTTTCGGTCGCGATGCCGAACCTGATTTCCGCCTCGTAGGTCTTGTCAGCGTCGAGCAGGTCGTGCAGGAACTTGGTGGCCTCGCCAAGCGCGATTGGCAGTAGCCCCGTGGCCATCGGGTCGAGCGTACCGCCATGTCCGGCCTTAGCGGCGTTGAGCAGTCGACGGACCTGCATCAAGGCGTCGTTGGACGTGATTCCGGCGCGCTTGTCGAGCAGCAGCACGGCGTCGATGCGCTCGCGCGGTGTTCGCCGCGGCGCGCTCACGACTCGACCGTTGGGCCGCTGTCCTCGTCGCTGTCGGCGTCGCTGTCGGCGTCGCTGTCGGCGTCGCTGTCCTCGTCGCTGTCGGCGTCGCTCGCACGTCTGGAATTGGCCTCGTCGATCAGCTGCGAGAGCTCCATTCCGTGTTCGATCGAACGGTCATGCACGAACCGCACTTCGGGAGTGGTGTGGATCTTGACCCGCCGCCCGAGTTGCCCGCGCAGGAAACCGGCGGCGTGCTGCAATCCGGCCAGCGTATCGGCGACGGTCTGCTCGTCGCTCGGAAAAACCGTGAAGTAGATCGTCGTGTAGGCGTAGTCGGCGGTGATCTCGCAACCCGTAACCGTGACCATTCCGATGCGAGGATCCTTCAATTCGCCGCGAATCAGCGCCGCAATCTCATGATGAATCTGCTCGGCGACGCGTGGTCGCCGGCCTCCCGGGGGAGCCTGATGCCTGCTCATAGTTATTCAACCTCCGTGTGGCGACAGGCGCCGGCTGCACGCGTGCAGCCGGCCGTTTGTAGCCCGCGCCACGCACTACAGTGTGCGCGCCACTTCCTTGACCTCAAAGACCTCGACGGTGTCGCCTTCCTTGATGTCGTTGTAGTTCTTGAGCGACAGGCCGCACTCGAAACCTTCCTTGACTTCGCGCACGTCATCCTTGAACCGCTTGAGCGAATCGAGCTCGCCGGTCCAGATGACCGTGTTGTCGCGCAACAGGCGCACCCTCGCACCCCGGCGCACCACGCCCTCGAGCACCATACAGCCGGCAATATTGCCGACCTTGGAGACGTGGAACACCTGCCGGATCTGGACCAGGCCGAGGATTTCCTCGCGCTTCTCGGGCGAGAGCATCCCCGACATCGCTGCCCTAACCTCATCCACGGCTTCATAGATGATGTTGTAGTAGCGCAGGTCGACTTCGTTGGCCTCGGCGAGGCGCTTGGCCTGCTGGTCGGCACGCACGTTGAAACCGATCACCACGGCGTTGGACGCGGTGGCAAGATGGACGTCGGATTCGTTGATCCCGCCGACTCCCTGGTGAACGATGGTCACCTTGACCTCGGGCGTGGAGAGTTTGACCAGCGCATGGGCCAGCGCTTCCTGCGAACCCTGGACGTCGGCCTTGATGATCAGCGCCAGGCTCTGCACTTCACCTTCGGTCATCTGCCCGAGGATGTTCTCGAGCTTGGTGGCCTGCTGACGTGCCAGCTTGACGTCGCGGAACTTGCCCTGACGGAACATCGCGATCTCACGCGCCTTGCGCTCGTCGGCGAGCACCAGCACCTCTTCACCAGCCCCCGGCACGTCGGCCAGGCCCTGGATCTCGACCGGGATCGACGGTCCGGCGAATTCGATCGGCTTGCCGGCCTCATCGAGCATCGCCCGGATGCGGCCGAATGATGAACCCGCGAGCACGACGTCGCCCTTCTTCAACTGTCCGGACTGCACCAGCACGGTGGCGACCGGACCACGGCCCTTGTCCAGCCGCGCCTCGATCACCAGCCCCTTGGCCGGACCCTCGGGCACCGCGGTCAGTTCCAGGACCTCGGCCTGCAAGAGCACCTGCTCGAGCAGGTCATCGATACCCTCGCCGGTGCGGGCCGACACCTTGACCATCGGGACGTCGCCGCCGAACTCTTCGGCAACGACCTCGTGCGCCAGCAGTTCCTGCTTCAACTTCTCCGGTGCCGCCTCGGGCTTGTCGATCTTGTTGATCGCCACCACCAGCGGCACGTTGGCAGCGCGGGCATGGTGGATGGCCTCGATGGTCTGCGGCATCACGCCGTCGTCGGCCGCGACTACCAGAATCACGATGTCGGTCGCCTTGGCACCCCGGGCACGCATGGCCGTAAAGGCTTCGTGGCCAGGGGTGTCGAGGAACGTGACCACGCCGCGCGGCGTGGCGACATGATAGGCGCCGATGTGCTGGGTGATTCCGCCCGCTTCACCGGCAGCCACCTTGGCGGTCCGAATGTAGTCCAGCAGCGAAGTCTTGCCGTGGTCGACGTGACCCATGACCGTGACCACGGGCGGACGCGGCACAGGCTTGGCTGTGACCGCCGCGATATCGCTTTCGGCGAGCAATGCCTCCGGGTCATCGAGCTTGGCCGCCTGGGCCTTGTGTCCCATCTCTTCGACCAGAATCATCGCCGTTTCCTGGTCGAGCATCTGGTTGATGGTCACCATCTGCCCGAGCTTCATCAGCAACTTGATAACTTCGGCTGCCTTGACCGACATCTTGTGGGCCAGATCAGCGACGGTGATCGTCTCGGGGACATGGACTTCGCGCACGATCGGCTCGGCGCTCGCCATGACATTGGCCGACGAGTCGGCGCCCCGACCCGAACGCGAACGCGGACCGCCCTTGGCGCCACGCCAGCCGCGATCGGCAGCCCGGCCGGCACCAGCTGGCCTGACATTCTTGATCCCCTTGCGTTTGTTCGCCTCCTCCGACCACGTCGACGAGAGCTTCTCCGCCTTGACATGTTTCTTGGGAGAAGCGGCGCCCGGGGCAGCAGCGCCCTTGGCCTCGGTCCCTGTGGCCTTGTGCAGCGTGCCCGTGACGGTTGCCGCCTTGGCCGCTTCCGCCGGCGGCGCTTCGGGCGCCTTCTTAGGTGGTTTGCGACTCTCGGCCATGGCGCGATTCAGCTCGGCGACCTCGCGCTCGACCGAACGCCGGGCCTTGGCCTGGACTTCGGCGCTCTTGCGCGCCTCGGTGGCAACCTTTAACGCCTCGTCGGCGGCTGCTTTCGCGGCGTCGGCAGCCTTGGTTTGCGCCACGGTCGAAGCGGCGCCTTCGCTGGGCTCGCTTTCGGCCACTTCGGCGAGGTTCGTGCGCTCGCGCTGCGCTTCTTCTTCACGCCGGGTTGCCTCGGCCGCCGCGGCCGCCTCGCGGTTGCGCTCGCGTTCAAGCCACTCCTGCTTTTCCTTCAGGTCGGCCGCCTGACGCTCGATCAATTCACGCTGCCGGCGTTCCTCTTCCTCACGCTGGCGACGTTGTTCCTCGTCGATCACGACGGCTTCCGGCACCAGCTCGGAGGCGCTCGCACCCGACTCGTCGGCGGCAGTCTGGCGCTTGACGAACACCCGCTTCTTGCGAACTTCCACCTGGATCGTGCGCGCCTTGCCGGTAGCGTCAGCCTGCTTGATCTCGGTGGTCTGCTTGCGAGTAAGGGTGAGCTTGCGCTTGGGCGCCTCATCGCCACCGTGGGCGCGCCGCAGCGCGACCAGCAGCTGTTCCTTGTCGGCTTCACTGATTTCATCAGTGGCCTCGCGCTTGTCGACTCCGGCGGCCCGCAACTGCTCCAGAAGGACGTCGACCGGCACCTTCAGCTCAACCGCGAAATCTTTTACATCGTTGCTCGTCATACTCATCCTTGGCTACTCCTGTCCGCCACTTGACGGACTCGGCTTCACGCGTCCTCGCCCTCGAACCAATGGGCGCGTGCGCCCATGATCAGTGTCTTGGCACGCTCCTCGCCGATATCGACGATCTCCAGCAATTCATCCACCGCCAGTTCCGCGAGCTCGTCGAGGGTCAGCACCTTGGCCTGCGCCAGTGTCGCGGCCAGTTCGTGGTCCATCCCTTCCAGGGAAAGCAGGTCCTGCTCGGTCGAGGCGATCTTCTCCTCGGTGGCGATCGCCTCCGTCAGCAGGGCGTTGCGTGCCCTGGTGCGCAACTCGTTGACCGTTTCTTCGTCGAACGACTCGATCTCGATCATCTCGTTGATCGGCACGTAGGCCACCTCTTCAAGCGTCGAGAAGCCCTCATCGATGAGCAGATCGGCGACCTCCTCGTCGACATCGAGCTTGTCGATGAAGAGCGCGCGCACTCCATGGCGTTCCTCGTCGGACTTGCTGGCGGCTTCCTCGGCACTCATGATGTTGATGTGCCAGCCGGTCAGTTCGCTGGCCAGGCGCACGTTGCGCCCGCCAGTGCCGATGGCCAGCGCGAGGTTGTCCTCGTCGACCACCACGTCCATGCTGTGCTTGTCCTCGTCAACCACGATCGACGATACGTTGGCCGGAGCCAGTGCGCCAATGACGAATTGCGCCGGATCTTCGGACCACAACACGATGTCGACGCGCTCGCCGCCCAACTCGGCATTGACCGCCTGCACCCGCGACCCGCGCACTCCGACGCAGGTGCCGATCGGGTCGATGCGCCGGTCACGCGTGAACACGGCGATCTTGGCGCGCACGCCGGGATCGCGCGCGGCGGCCTTGATCTCGAGCAGGCCCTGCTCGATCTCGGGAACTTCAATGGCGAACAGATGCTTGATGAAGTCGGGCGCAGTGCGCGAGAGCATCAGCTGGGGGCCGCGGCCCTCGCGGTTGACGGTGCCGACGAAGGCCCGCACCCGGTCTCCAACCCGGAGGTTTTCCTTCGGGATCATCTGGTCACGCGGCAAACGCGCCTCGAGCTTGCCGGCTTCGACCACCGCACCTTCGCGATCGACGCGCTTGATCGTGCCCGAAAGAATCGGCTCGCCGCGCTGCAGGAAATCGTCGATGATCTGCTCGCGCTCGGCATCGCGGATGCGCTGCAGGATCACCTGCTTAGCGGCCTGTGCGCCGATCCTGCCGAGCTCCACCGGCTCCAGTTCCTCTTCGATGTACTCGCCGACCTCAACTCCGGGAGCGCGCGTCTGGGCCTCCGAAACGATGATCTGCAGGTCGTGATCTTCCAGTTCGCCGTCGGGAACCACCAGCCAGCGCCGAAACGACTCCGACTCGCCGGTCTCCCGGTCGATCGCCACCCGAACGTCGGCATCCTCGGGGAAGCGCTTCTTGGTCGCGGACGCCAGTGCGTCTTCGAGTGCCTCGAACACGATATCGCGGGGAACGTTCTTCTCACGCCCCAGGGCGTCAACCAGCAATAGAACCTCTCGGCTCATTTCGAACTCCTAAAACCGACATTCGGCACCAGCCGAGCGCGCTCGACCTCGTCAAGCGAAAAAGCCATCCTGCGCCCGGTCAAAACTGCTTCCTGACGCCCCTTTTTCTTACCGGAGCCCCGTGCTGCGCTCCCCTTTGCGGACTGCTCCGAATCCTCGATCAGGTCGATCGCGAATCCGCCGCCTTCCTCTCGCACCAATATTCCCTTGAAGCTGCGGCGCCCTTCAAACGGGCTGTGCAGCTTCAGCGCAATCATTTCCCCGACAAAGCGCTCATAGTGCTCCGCGCGCTTCAGCGGCCGATCCAGTCCCGGCGACGAAACCTCGAGGCGCTGGTAATCAGCTTCCTCGACCATCAGCACATGCACGAGCTGACGGCTGACCCGCTCGCAGTCCTCGATCAGCACTCCTTCGGGGCGGTCGATAAACACCTGCAACAGGCCGCGCGCGGCAAACGCCACGTCGACGAGCTCATAGCCCATCCCGGCCACCGTGTCCTCGACAATCTGGGCAATCGGTACCAACCCGCGCAACCTCCTCACTAGCCACGATCGAGAAAAAAAAATGGGCTGCTAGCCCATCTTCTCGAACACGCCGAGCGGATCAATCGTGCGCACCGCGCCCATTGAACCGCCTGGCGCGGGACACGACCGTGCAGCTTGGTGTGCCCTGCAATCGCCCAGCGTCCACTGGAACCTTTGAATTATATAGTGAAATGCCGTTCAAGACCAGTCGTGAAATCGCCCGCCGGGCGCTTCACCAGGCTGTCGGGCGCACTCAGGCGGCGCTGTTGCCGCCCCCCTGGTTGCCGCCACCGCCCTTCGGGCCACGTCGCCCTCCGCGGCGCCCCCCGCCGCGCTTCGCGCCGCCGCCTCCGCCACCCTCGGCGGGAACGCCGCCTCCCGGTCCAGCGGCATTCTGGCCGCCGGGCGCGGTGTTTGGTCCGCCACGTCGCCCCGGACCGGCACGGCGTTTGCCGCCGGCCGCGCCCTGGCCACCGC
>JAGXFG010000008.1 GCA_024637395.1 Burkholderiaceae bacterium
ATCGTCAGGCGTTCGTGGACATCGCCGCAGTAGCTCTCGGGCAGCAGCGCCGGGAAATGAAGGTTGATCTCGGTGGTGGCGCTGAGCGGTGCGGTGACGTCGGGTTCACGTCCTTCGCGCAGCGCGCGCACCGCCTCGTCGAGCATCTCCGAGTAGAGCGCGAAGCCCACCTGCAGGATGTCGCCGGACTGGGATTCGCCGAGCACCGCGCCGGCGCCGCGAATCTCCAGATCGTGCATCGAGAGGTAGAAACCGGCGCCGAGATCCTCCATCATCTGGATTGCCTCGAGGCGCTTGGTCGCATCGCGCGTGATCGCGCCCTCATCGGGAATCAGCAGATAGGCGTAGGCCTGGTGGTGGGAGCGGCCGACGCGTCCGCGCAGCTGGTGCAGCTGCGCCAGTCCAAAGCGGTCGGCGCGATTGATGACAATGGTGTTGGCGCTCGGAACGTCGATGCCGGTCTCGATGATGGTGGTGCACAAGAGCACGTTGCTGCGCTGCTGGTGGAATTCGCGCATCACCTTCTCGAGGTCGCGCTCGTGCATCTGGCCGTGGGCCACCGCAATGCGCGCCTCGGGCAGCAACTCCTCGAGTTGTCGGCGCCGGTGCCCGATGGTGGCGACATCGTTGTGCAGGAAGTAGGCCTGTCCGCCGCGCTTGATTTCGCGCAGCAGCGCCTCGCGGATCACGTCTGTCGATTCGCGGCGCAGGAAGGTCTTGATCGAGAGCCGGCGCTGCGGGGCCGTGGCGATGACCGAGAAGTCGCGGATGCCCTCGAGGCTCATGGCCAGCGTGCGCGGAATCGGGGTCGCGGTGAGGGTCAGCACGTCGACGTCGGCCCGCAGGGCCTTGAGCGCCTCCTTGTGGCGCACGCCGAAACGATGCTCCTCGTCGATGATGACCAGCCCGAGGTTGTTGAAGTTGGTGCCGCGCGAGAGCAGCTTGTGGGTGCCGATGACGATGTCGATCTGACCCTTGGCCAAACCGTCGATCGTCGCCTCGACCTCGCGTGGCGAGCGAAATCGCGAGAGCTCGGCGACCCTGATCGCAGTATTGGCGAAGCGATCGGAGAAGGTTTCGAAGTGCTGCTCGGCCAGTAGCGTCGTCGGCACCAGCAAAGCGACCTGTTTGCCGCCGGCTGCCGCGAGATAGGCAGCGCGCAGCGCGACCTCGGTCTTGCCGAAGCCGACGTCACCGCAGACGAGCCGGTCCATCGGCCGCTCCGAGACCATGTCCTGGATCACGGCGTGGATTGCGGCGCGCTGGTCAGGGGTTTCCTCGAAACCGAAGCCGTCGGCAAACGCTTCGTAATCGTGGCCGTTGAAGGGAAATGAATGTCCGGTGCGCGCTGCCCGGCGCGCATAGAGTTCGAGCAATTCGGCGGCGGTGTCGCGGGCCTGGCCGGCGGCGCGGGCCTTGGCCTTCTCCCAGGCGCCGGAACCGAGCTGGTGCAGCGGAGCGTCTTCCGGGCTGGCCCCGCTGTAGCGGCTGATCACGTGCAGCTGGGCGACCGGGACGTAGAGGGTAGCGTCGCCGGCGTAGGTCAGGTGCAGGAACTCGGTAGCCCCTTCGCCAAGGTCCATGCTGACCAGACCCTGGTAGCGCCCGATGCCGTGCTGGGCGTGGACTACCGGGTCGCCGATCCGCAATTCCGAGAGATCGCGAATGATCGCGTCGAGGTCGGTGGTCGATTCGCGGGCGCCGCGGCGCCGGCGCACTGTCCCGGCGTAGAGCTCGGTCTCGGTGAGCACCGTGATGCCGCCCTGCGCCAGCGCAAAGCCGTCGTGCAGCGGGCCTATGCCGAGGGCAAAGCGGGCGCTGCCGGCGGCGAAGTCCGACCAACTCGCGGCAGCAACGGATTCAACGCCATTTTCGCCAAACAGTTCGGCGATCGTTTCGCGCCGCCCGGGCGACTCGGCGAGCAGCAGTACCCGGTCGGCGGTGCTCGCCAGCAAGGCGCTCAGTGCCGCCAGCGGTTGCCCTGCCTTGCGATCGATCGCCACCGCCGGAGGAGCGATGGTGAACGGTGCCCGGTTGCTGCTTTCGTGAGCGATGGCCAGGCGACCCCGGGTCTTGGCGCGGGCGAAGAACTCCTCGGGAGCGATGAGCAGTTCATCGGGGCGCAATACCGGCCGTTCGGGATCGTGAGACAGGAAGCGATGGCGTTCGACGGTATCCGAGAGGTAGCGCCGCGCTGCTTCATCGACGTCCCCGTGGGTGACGAAGACCGCGTTCTCCGGCAGGTAATCGAACAGGGTCGCGGTGGCGTCGAAAAACAGCGGCAGGTAATACTCGATCCCGGCCGAGACGATGCCATTGCCGATGTCGCGGTAGATCGGGCGGCGGCTGGGATCACCCTCGAAACGTTCGCGCCAGCGCCCACGAAATGCACTGCGCCCCTGCTCGTCGGTGGGAAACTCCCGTCCGGGCAGCAGCCTTACCTGCGTGACCGGCAACAGGCTGCGCTGCGAATCGGGGTCGAACGTGCGGATCGACTCGATTTCGTCGCCGATCAGATCGAGCCGGTAGGGCAGGATCGAACCCATCGGAAAGAGGTCGATCAGTCCGCCGCGGACTGCGTATTCGCCCGGGCGCACGACCTGCGAAACGTTGTCGTAGCCCGCGAGCACCAGTTGCGACCGCAGCGCTGCCTCGTCGAGCCGCTGGCCGCGATCGAAGTAGAAAGTGTGCGAGGCGAGGAACGATGGCGGCGCAATTCGCTGCAGCGCGGTGCTCGCCGCGGTCAGCAGCACGTCACATTCGCCGCGGGTCAGCGCCCAGAGTGTTGCCAGGCGCTCGGAGACCAGATCCTCGTGGGGCGAAAAGGCGTCGTAGGGCAGGGTTTCCCAGTCGGCCAGCACCAGCACCCGCAGTTGGGGAGCGAAGAAGGCCATTTCCTGTGCGAGGCGGGTGGCGTCGACAGCGCTGGCGGTAACGATCGCCAGCGGTGCGTTGCGCTCGGCGCGCGCCGCGAGCATCGCCAGCAGCCAGGAGTCGGACGAACCCGCGCACACTGGGAGCACGCCGACCGTGCCGGCTCGCGGCCAGGGCAGGGCTGCAATCAGCTGGTCGATGGGCGCCGCTGTTCGCGTGGCGGCGGATTCTGGCGGGACTGAGCTCAAGGGGAGGAATCGTGCAAGAAAGTACAATTCTATCCGACCCCATCCTTGGCAGACCGTTAGACTCCCAGGCGTGAACGTGCCCAAGACCTTCGCCATCGTGCCTGCAGCCGGAGCCGGCAGCCGGCTGGGCAGCGACGTGCCCAAGCAATACCTCGAGATCGGCGGCCGCAGCTTGCTGGAGCGCTCGGTGGCTCCGCTGTTGGCGGCGCAGTGGATCGACATGGTGATCGTGGTCGTCGCACCGGGTGATCAGCGGGCTTCGGAGCGGCTGGGCGCAAGCGCCCGGTTGCGGGTCGAAGCGGTTGGCGGGGCGACTCGTCGCGACACCGTGCTCAACGCCATCGGAACGCTCTCCGGCGCCGACGACGACTGGGTGCTGGTGCACGACGCGGCCCGCCCCGGGCTCGATGGGGCGGCTCTGGAGCGCATGCGCGCGGCGCTCGCGACTTCACCGGTCGGTGGACTGCTGGCCCTGCCGGTAGCCGATACGCTCAAGCGTTCCCTGCCCGGCGAAGGCAAGAAGCCGATGGTTGCCGAAACCGTGGCGCGCGAGGGCATGTGGCTGGCGCAGACGCCGCAGATGTTTCGGTTCGGCCTGCTGCGGGACGCGCTCGCCGCGGCGCCGGGTGCCACCGACGAGGCCTCCGCGCTCGAGATGCTGGGGCATCACCCGGTGCTTGTGACCGGCAGCCTGCGCAATTTCAAGGTGACCACCAGCGACGACCTGGCCGCGATGCGCCAGTTGCTGGACGAGGAGTGAGGCAATGAGCTACCGGGTCGGTCAGGGGTACGACGTCCACGCGCTGGTTCCCGGCCGGGGACTGATCATCGGGGGGGTGCGGATCGAATTCGACCGCGGCATGCTGGGCCACTCCGATGCCGACGTGCTGCTGCACGCGATCATCGATGCCTTGCTGGGGGCGGCGGGACTGGGCGACATCGGCCGCCATTTTCCCGACAGCGACGAGCGCTATCGCGGCGTCCCCAGCCGCGAACTCCTGGCCCGAACCGCAGCGCTGGTCAGGGACGCTGGTTATGAGGTCGGCAACATCGACGCCACTGTAATTGCCCAGGCGCCGAGGCTCGGCCAGTACATCCCGGCAATGATCCGGGAGATCGCCGCGGTGCTGGGCACCGATTCAAATCGGATCAACGTCAAGGCCAAGACCGGCGAGCGGCTTGGCTTTGTCGGGCGGGGCGAAGGTATCGAGGCCCAGGCGGTGGTGCTGCTCGAGCGTACGGCGGCGCGGCTCTAGCGTTGCGGATGCTTAGCCCTGCGCGCGCCTCGGGTGCGGCTGCTCGCAGGGCAAGTCAGCGTCGCTGCGCTGAGCTTGGCGCCGAGCCGGCTCAGTGGGGCCCCGGGGTGGCAGTGAAACGCGCGGACTCCTGGATCGTGAAATCGTAACGGCGAGCGGCCTCGCACAGCGCCTGCCAAGTGTCCTGGTACAGGCTGCGCGCGACGAAGACGGTGAATCCGCCCGTGGCGTGAGCGTAATAGAGCGCGTTGACGTGGCCAAACAGGCTCTGCGCGCATGTTCCCACCGGAAACGCAGTCGGTTGAAGGTCTAGCGGGCAGAAGCCGGCAAGCAACTCGGCAGCGCGGGCTCCGCTGACCTGGAATGCGACGCGCGCGGCGCTGATGTCGAACAGCGCGCCACCAGCTGCGTTGAGCGCGTCACGCTGCGCGACGAATGCCGCGAGCGGCTGCTGGGTGTCGCCGAGCAGGAGCCACGATTTGGGACCAACCCACAACACAGTCCCGCCCGGCCCGGCAGTTGCAGTGTTGGGCTGGGTCGGCAGGGAGCACCCGAACTGCTCGCCGACGAGCTCCCGCAAGTCGGCACGCTGCGGATCGCCCTGCAGGTTCCAGATGGTGGCGATCGCGAACGGACGCATGCCCGAGAACCCAGGCGCAGCGATAACCGGCCTGCCGGCGGCGGCTTGGGGATCCACGTCAGGCACGGAGTCGCTCTCCGGCCGGGTCGATGAAGCAGGGTGGACCCACGCGCACCTGCGCCCGCGCGTCCGCCAGCGGGGACACCGCCCAGAGCGTTTCGCCGTGGCGGCTGCGGCCATCGGCGACGAGGGCCAGGCCGATCGAGGCCTGCAGGTGCGGACTCCAGCACCAGGAGGTGACGTGTCCGAGCATGGGATTGGGCGCCTGGTGATCCGGGTCGGCGACCACTTTGCCGCCGCGCGGGATGGCATCAGACCCCACGGCGGTCAGCCCGACCAGTTGCCAGCGTCCGGCTTCCTGCAGTGCAGAGCGCTGCAGCAGTGGCTTGCCAATGCACCACTTGCCACCGTTGACCAGGGCACCTAGGCCGAGATCGTCGGCAGTGGTGCGGCCATCGGCCTCGGGACCGACAACGATGTGGCCTTTCTCGATGCGCAGCGTGCTCATGGCCTCGGTGCCATAGGGCATGATGCCGAACTCGGCTCCCGCGGTGATCACCGCCTCCCACATGGCGAGACCACGGTCGGCTGGAACGTGGATCTCGTAGGCGAGTTCGCCCGAGTAGCTGATGCGCAGCAGACGGGCCGGAATCGGCACGTCGGCACCGCGCAGATTGCAGGTGCCCGCTGCGAGGAAAGGGAATGCTGTGTTGGCGACGTCGATATCTACGACCTTAGCCAGCACCGCCCGCGACCGGGGCCCGCTCAGGGCCACCGCCGTCCAGTGCTCGGTGACGGCGCTGACGTACACCTCGAGTTCCGGCCAGTCGACCTGCAACAGGTACTCGAGGCGCTGCAGCACCTTGGCCGCGTTGGCCGTGGTCGTCGTCATCAGATAATGGTTTTCTCCGAGCCGCGAGGTGGTGCCGTCATCGAGCACCACGCCGTCGTCGCGCAGCATCAGCCCATAACGGCAGCGTCCGAGCGCCAGGTTGTCCCAGCGGTTGCTGTAGACCCGGTTCAAGAAGACCGCCACGTCGCGGCCCTGCAGTTCAATCTTGCCCAGCGTCGAGACGTCGACGATGCCCACGGCGCTGCGCACATTGAGTGTCTCGCGCTGCGCTGCGGCGTCCGCATTTTCGCCCGGCCGCGGATACGAGTACGGTCGCCGCCACAGCCCGGCGTTGACGAAGCTGGCGCCGTGCAGCGCATGCCATTCGTGCAGCGCGGAGTAGCGGGTCGGTTCCAGGTGCGCACCTTGCGCCGCCCCCGCGAGAGCCCCCATGGTCACCGGGGTGTAGGGCGGACGGAAGGTGGTGGTGCCGACCTCTCCGATCGGCAACCCCAAATGGCCAGCCATCACCGCCAGCCCGACCACGTTGCTGGTCTTGCCCTGGTCGGATCCCATCCCAAGCGTCGTGTAGCGCTTGAGATGCTCGACCGAGCGGTAGCCCTCGCGATGGGCCAGGGCGACATCGTCGGCGGTCACATCGCTGTGCAGATCGACCAGTCGTTTGGCGCCACGGGTGCGCGGCGGTACGGCCCAGAGCGCGAGCACGGCGCCATCGTCGCGCCCCGCCGCGCTCGGTGGCTGGAACGCCGGGTTGGGCTCGATCCCGACGCTGCGCAAAGCGCGTCGGGCTGCCTCATGGCCGCTCACAAGCACGTCGTGCAGGCTGGTCAATCCGGCAGCGCTGCCCGCGACCGTCATTGTGTCGAGCGGATTTTCCGGGAGGAAGGCGGCGCTCGCCTCGTCATAATGCAGGCGACCGCCTGCCTGCGAGAAGAGGTGCAGCACCGGGTTCCAGCCACCCGAAACGCACACCAGATCGCAGGCGATGCGCCGCACCGGAGCAGCGCTGCCTCCCGCAGCAGCGGCAATAGTGACCGAGCGTACGTGCTGGTGACCTTGCGCTGCGCTGATCACCGTCGCCGCCAGCATCGGCAAGCCCGCGGCGCACGCCTGTTGCGGCAGTGTTCCCGTGAGCGCGTCGGCCGGGCGGGGATCGACAATGGCGGCAATCTCGACGCCGGCAGCGTGCAGCGCCAGGGCGGCGCCATAGATGCTGTCGTTGTTGCCAAAGATCACGGCGCGCCGGCCGGGCCGCACCCCGAAGCGCTGGACATAGGTCTGTGCTGCTCCGGCCAGCAGGGTGCCGGGAAGATCGTTGTTGGCGTACGCGATGGGTCGTTCAAGCGCCCCCGTCGCCAGCACCACCGCTCGCGCGCGCACCTTCCAGAGGCGTTGGCGTACACGGCCAGGCGCGGCGTCGGCCGCCCCGTGGTCGAGCTTTTCAATGAGGGCGACCAGGTTGCCGTCGTAGTGTCCAAAGGCGGTGGTGCGCGGCAGCACTGTCACCTCGGCGCTCTCGGCCAGCTCCGCTATGGTTTCGGCGAGCCACGTGCCCGCATCTTTCCCGGCGATCTCAGTCGTTTCGCCAAGCAGTCGCCCGCCGATGCGAAAGTCCTCGTCGCAGACGATCACCCGGGCGCCGGCGCCGGCCGCGGCGCGGGCCGCCGCCAGGCCGGCCGGGCCGGCACCAACCACCAGCACATCGCAGTGTGCGTAGCGCTGCTCGTAGCCGTCCGGGTCGGGCCCGTCGGCAACCACGCCCGGGCCGGCGGCACGGCGAATCACGCGCTCGTAGCGCAGCCAGGCCGCGGGGGTCGCCGGCCATAGGAAGGTCTTGTAATAGAAGCCCGCCGGCAGGAAACGCGCCAGGGCGTTGGTGATGCCACGCAGGTCAAAGCGCAGCGAGGGCCAGCCGTTCTGCGGGCGTGCGACCAGTCCGTCGTGCAACTCGATGCGGGTGGCCACGGCGTTGGGTTCGGCGTGAACCCCTTCGTGGCAGCGCACGAACGCGTTCGGTTCCTCGGAGCCGGCGCTGAAGATGCCGCGCGGACGGTGGTACTTGAAGCTGCGACCGATCAGGTGCACGCCGTTGGCAAGCAACGCGGAGGCCAGTGTATCGCCGGCACAGCCGCGGTATTCGCTCCCGTCGAAGCGAAAGCGCAGCGCGGTGTCACGCGCGATGATGCCGCCCTCAACCAGTCGGCACGGCGCCGAGCGCGGCGGCTTCATCCGGCTTTGTCCGGGAACGGGAATCGCGGGCTCGCGCTGCCCAGAATCCGATGGGTGAGGGTGTCGCGGCGGACGCGAATCCAGCTGCGACATCCCGCGGCGTGGTGCCACCATTCCTCGTGCACCCCGCAGGGGTTGGCGCGGGTGTAGACAAACTCCGCCCATTCGCTCTCGGGTGCGGCCGCGCCCGGGCGGCGCAGCGTGGCGTCACCACCGTAGGTGAACTCGACCTGTGCGCGTGGACCACAATAGGGGCAGGGGATGTTCAGCATGTCAGTGCGCCCAGGGGCAGGGCCCGCCACCCTTCTCGTCAATCGTGCGGCCGGCGGCGAAACGCTCGAGCGAGAAGGCGGCGTTGAGCGGATGGGGCTTGTCATGCGCCATCGTGTGCGCCAGCAGGAAGCCCGAAGCAGGAGTCGCCTTGAAGCCGCCGTAGCACCAGCCGCCCGACATGTACAGACCGCGCAGCGGGAGCTTGCCGATGATCGGGCTGCCGTCCATCGTCATGTCTGCGATGCCACCCCAACTGCGCATCATCTTGAGCCGCCCGAACCGCGGAAACAGCGTCACGCAGGCGCTTGCCACCTGTTCGATGGTCGGGAGGTTGCCGCGTTGAGAGTACGAATTGGCGAAGTCCAGATCCCCGCCCATCACCAGTTCGCCGCGATCGGATTGGCTGATATAAAAGTGCACGGCGCCGGAGGTGACCACGGTATCGAGAACCGGCTGCACCGGCTCGGTGACGAGCGCCTGCAAGGTGTGCGACTCGATCGGGAGGCGGATCCCCGCCATCGCCGCGACATGACTTGAATGGCCCGCGGCAGCCAGGCCGATGCGCTCGGCAGAGATCCGGCCACGCGAGCTTTCGACTCCGGTGACGCGCCCGTGCTCGACCTGGATGCCGGTCACTGCGCAGTTCTCGATGATGTCTACGCCCAGCGCGTCGGCAGCGCGGGCGTAGCCCCAGGCCACGGCGTCGTGGCGAACGGTGCCGCCGCGGGGTTGCAACAGGCCACCGTGGAGGGGAAAACGCGCGTCCGGTGAGCAATTCAGATTCGGGATCCAGTCGGCAATTTCGTCACGGGTCAGGAACCGCGCATCGATGCCGTTGAGCCGCATCGCATTGCCGCGGCGCAGCGCAGCGTCAAGTTCGGCCGGCGAATGGACCAGATTGAGCACTCCCCGGGCGCTGTACATGACATTGAAATTGAGATCCTGGGACAGGCGCTCCCAGAGTTGCAGAGCCAGCTCGTAGAGGTGGGCATTGGGATCGAAGTGGTAGTTCGATCGCACGATGGTGGTATTGCGACCCGTATTGCCCCCGCCGATCCAACCCTTCTCGAGCACGGCGACGTTGGTGAGCCCGTGCTCCTTGGCGAGGTAGTAGGCGGCGGCCAGGCCGTGTCCGCCACCACCCACGATGAGCGCGTCGTAGGCCTTGCGTGGCGTCGGCTTGCGCCACGCCATCGGCCAGCGTTTGTGGTGGCTCAGGGCGTTGCGCGCAAGCGAAAGGAATGAGTGCTTCAAGGTCGCCGACCCCTGTCATCGATCCAGAGAAGGGCATTATTGGGACAAGACTTGCGTGTCGTCACCGGGGCCGGTTGCGCCATTAGCTGCGCTTCTGAAAGCACACACATTTGCTTATTCTGTCGCCTGCAATGGGCAAGGAATCGAGATCACCGCCTCGCGCGGGCAGATTCCAGGAGGCATCAAAGAGCGAGCCTAGCGCGTGCCGATGCGCATGCCCAGGAGCCGTGGCAGGCTGGCCAGCGCTCTCGCCAACAGCGGCCCGGATTGCTCTTGTTCCTCAGCCTCCTCGCAGGAGATAAAGCCCCATCGGATGGCGCGCGCACCGTAAGTCCGGAATGGATCGGGGGGGAAGCTCGGCAATGCGCGCGTGCACAGCGGCAAAGTCGACCACTCATTCTTGCGTCCGAGCACGAGGGCAGCCAGGCATTGCGCGCCGACATAGGTCGGATTGACGCCGTGGCCGGAATAGCCGCAACCATAGTGGACCCGAGTGCCGGGAATGGTGCGAAAGAACGGGAGTCGGTCGGCCGAGATATCGATGGCGCCGCCCCAGGCCTTGTCAACGGCAACCTGTGCCAGGGCCGGCAGCAGGCGCCGCAAGCCGCGTTCGGCGCGCGCAACACTGGCCGGGTCTTGCGTGAGACTCGGATCCGCAGCATCGCCGCCATAGCTGATCGGGCCGGAGCCGGAGCCCATCAGCACACGCCCATCGACGGTCTTGCGGAAATAGTGGAGAAACATGCGCAGGTCGGCGATGCCTTCGTCACCGGGCCAGCCCATCTGCCGGAGCAATTCGGGTGCGGGCTGCGTCATGAGCGCGAAGCTGGAGAAGACGCTCACATGCGCCTTGACCTCGGGTTCGCCGGCGAGCCCGACATTGGTGGCAAGCACGACATCGCGGGCGATGATTTGTCCATTGGGCGTTCGAACCCGGTTCGGCGCCCCCCGATCAAGACCGAGCATCGGCGTGTTTTCAAATACCGCCACACCAGCCTCGAGCGCAGCCACCCGCAAGGCGCGCGCCAGACGAGCCGGATGGACATTGGCCCCTTCCGGGAACCAAACCCCACCGCGGAAAACCGGGGAGCGACAACGTGAGGCAACCTGCTCGGGAGTGAGCGCGATCGCGGTGTCAGCGACGCCGAGACGGCGTGCCGCCGAGGTGTAACCCGCAATCTTCTGGTCTTGAGCCGGGGCAGTTGAGATGCGCAGATTTCCCGCTTCACGCCACCAGACGTCGCGCCCTGGAGCGGTGGCGAAGGCCCGGATCGCATCCTGCGCACGCGTTCCCGCCCGGGCCACGGCGAGCGCCGCATCCTCGCCGATCGATTCGCTCATGCCCTGCAAAGAGGCCCAGTAGCCATGGACCTTGCCGCCGTTCGAGCCACTGGCGCCGGAGCCACACAGTGCGGCCTCGAGCAACGCGATGTTCAGATCCGGTTGCTGCTCTTTCAGCACCAGCGCGGTCCATAGACCAGTGAAACCGCCACCGACGATGACGACATCGACTGTGAGTTCACCAGCGAGGGGGGTTGGCGCGGCTTGTCCGGTCTCTGCCTGCAGGGCGTCTTGAAACCACCATGAGAGTTGAGCTGGGGCGACACTTGGTCGATGCGGGGTAGAGCTCATGAGCTTGCTCCTCGTAGATGGTCACGACACTGCGGGCCGGCGGCCAAACGCTGTACGGCCAATCGCTGTGAGACTGTAGTAAACGTGATCTTGCATGCCTGCGTCAACGTAGCGTTCGCGGCGATAAGCTCGATAGCGGCTCGCCTCGCAGGCGATGCGCTTCGCCCGAGGTTTGATTGCCGTGGGGAACCGATCGGTCGCAACCAGGAGCATTACGCTCGCGTGGTAAGTGATCTCCGGGGGTTGACGCACCAAAGGGCGTAGTCCACTCTTTTCAGGCTGATCGCGTCACATTGGTCGTCAGCGGACCCGTCACGACCGGAGGGAATGAACAGTTCATATCGCTTGATCTCGCTGGGCCAATTGCGCGCCGGGCATCCGTTGTCGGGCACCGGGTACTGGTCCATTCTTTCGGCTCACTTGAGGCGTGCCCTTAAGAGCCCTTCTTTGCGGTCGATCCTTCGGCCCGAACCGTTCCCGTCACCCGCACCACGAGGAGGTTAACGATGAAAGCTTTCACCGCGCTTCTTTTCGCCCTGATTTCGGGGGCCATGGCCGTAACACCGGCCAGCGCCCAAGAGATGAAATTCTTCCGCATCGGCACGGGCAGTGCCGGCGCCACGTACTTTCCAGTCGGTGGTCTGATCGCCAATGCGATCTCCAATCCACCCGGCTCGCGCCCCTGCGACAAGGGCGGTGCCTGCGGTGTCCCCGGCCTGGTTGCGATGGCCGTCTCCACCAACGCCTCGGTGGCGAACGTCAACGCGATCCAGGCTGGCCAGATTGAGGCCGGGCTGTCGGGAGCCGTGGCAATCTACGAAGGGTACAACGGGGTTGGCAAATTCGAGGGCGACAAGAAGGACAAGATCCGCGTCATCGCCAACCTTTTCCCTGAGGACATGCATCTGATCATGCCCAAGGGATCCAAGCTCGCTTCGCTGAAGGATCTCAAGGGCAAGCGGGTCGGCATCGGCCAAGCCGGTTCCGGCACCCAGGTCGCAGTGTTGCGGATTCTCGAGCACTACGGTATCACCCGCAACGACTTCGACGCCTCCGAGCTCAACATGGACCAGAGCTCGCAGCGCGTCGCCGACGGCCAGATCGACGGCTACTTCTACGCGGTGGGTACCCCGGCCGCGGCGCTCGTTCAACTCGGCAGCACCAAGGGTTTCGAACTGTACCGGTTCTCTGCCGAAGAGCAGAAGGATGCCCACGCGCTGCTGCCCTACTACGTCGAATCGGTGATTCCGGCCAATACCTATGAGGCAATTCCCTACGACGTGCCCACCATCGCGGTGAACGGCCAACTCATCACCAGCATCGACCAGCCCGCGGATCTCATCTACGAGATCACCAAGGCGCTGTGGAACAAGAACAGCCGCAAACTCCTCGACAGCGGGCATTCCAAGGGCAAGGTGATCCGACTCGAGACCGCGCTCAAGGGTGTGCAGATTCCACTGCACCCCGGCGCCGAGCGCTTCTACCGCGAGCAGGGGATGATCAAGTAAGGTCTTCCTGCCGACCTGCGGTTCCCCGGCCGGTGCCAGCCTGGCGCCGGTCGGCCTCAGCTTGAAACCTGCTGCATACCGGCGAGGAGCGCTCGATGGTGACGTTCGATGTGAAGGCCGTTGAAGCGCTTGAGCGCCAGTACGACTCCGGCCTCAAGACGCGCGCGGTCGGGCCGTGGCTGAAGCACTTCGTCTACGCGTTCTCCTTCGCGTTCGCCGCCTACCACTACGTGACGGCGGGAACCGGCGTGCCGGTGGATTACTGGCACATGGGCATTCACATCTCCGGGGTGCTGCTGCTCATCTACATCTTGTTTCCTCTCTGGCGGGGCGACCGCTGCATGGAGATGCATGCGCCGGCGTGGTGGCGGATCGCCAACGTGCCGCTGTGGGACTGGGCGTTCGCTGCGGTCGGCATTTTCGGCGCGCTCTACATCGGCTTCACTTGGCAGGGCATCGACGTGGACTTCCTCGGTCACCACTTTGTGCTCCGGAACCAGTCGATGCGTCAGGGCAACCCGGCGCCGCTGGATATCGTCGTCGGCACCATGTTCATCGTCGTCCTGCTTGAGGGGGTGCGGCGCTCGATCGGCATGATCGTGCCGGTCATCATCCTGGTGTTCACCAGCTACGCGGTGTTCGGACCCTATATCCCGGTCGACATCCTCAGACATCCGGGACTCGGCTGGGGACAGTTCATAAACAACATGTACTTCCCGTCGGAGGGCATCTACGGCGTCACCCTGTGGGTGGTGTCGACGGTGGTGTTTCATTTCGTGCTCTTCGGCGTCATCGCGCAACGCATGGGGCTCGGACAGTTCTTCGTTGATGTCGCCACCGTGATCGCCGGGCGCTACACCGGTGGTCTGGCCAAGGTGAGCGTGGTGTCGTCGGCGTTTTTTGGCACCATCTCCGGCTCGTCGATCGCCAATACGGTGTCCACCGGTTCGCTGACCATCCCGAACATGAAACGCATGGGCTATCCGGCGCATTTCGCCGGCGGGGTGGAGGCGGCGGCGAGCGCCGGCGGGCAGATCACTCCGCCGATCATGGGCGCCGCCGCCTTTGTGATGGCGGAGTTTCTTGAGGTCCCCTACACCACGATCGTGATCGCGGCGGCCGTGCCGGCCCTGATGCACTATCTGGGTGTGATGTGCATCGTGCACTTCAAGGCCAAGCGACTCGGACTCAAGGGGCTGCCAGCCGAGGAGATCCCGAAGCTGTGGGCCGTCCTGAAAGAGGGCTGGCCGACCGCGCTGCCCCTGGCAGCGCTCATTTACGTGCTCTTCAAGGGCTACTCGCCCCACATGGCGGCCTTCTGGGGCATCACTACCGCGCTCGTGGTGGGCTTCGTGAATCCACGCCAGCGCGTCACCCTGCGCGACATCGCCGATGCCGCGGCCACCGGGGTGCAGTACGCCCTCGCGGTGGGTGCCGTGTGCGCAGCGATCGGGATCGTGGTGGGGGTCGTGAACTCGACCGGGCTCGGCTTTCGCCTCGGCTTTATCGTCACCAACGGGGCGCTGTCGATCGGTGAGGCACTGGTGCCGATCCTGTCATGGATCCCGTTCACCACGTTCACTCTCGAAGGCATTACCCTGCTCATCTCGCTGGTGCTGATCGCCATCACCTGCATTCTGATGGGGGCAGGGCTGCCTACTACCGCCCTGTACATCATGCTCGTGACGGTCGCCCAGCCGGCGCTCGCCAATCTCGGCGTGCCGCCGCTCGCCTCGCACCTGTTCGTGCTGTACTACGGCGTCATTTCCGAGATCACGCCACCAGTCTGCGCCTCGGCCTACGCCGCGGCCGGCATCGCCGGGGCTGACCCGTTCAAGACCGGGCTCGCCGCGTTCAGCCTCGGCATTGCCAAGCTTACGGTCCCGATGGTGTTCGTCTATTCGCCGGCGATGTTGATCGTGCTGCCCGAGTACTTCACCTGGGGCAGTTTCGCTAGCACCGTATTCACCTGCGCGGTGGGGATATTCCTGATGGCGGTCATGGTCGCAGGCTACCTGGTGCGGCCGCTGCCCGGCCCGGCCCGGGTGCTGTGCGGTATTGCGGGCTTGTTCCTGATCGCACCGGGCATTCAAAGCGACCTGTGGGCCCTCGCTTTTGCCACGCCCGCCATGCTCCAGCAGCTGTTTGCGTGGCGCAGGGACCAGCCACCTCCGGGGCTGCCCGCCGCGACGCTTTCCTGAGCCGCTGGCGGGGGCGAATGGCGCGCGTTCGGCGAGGCCCCTCGCGGGGGCTCCGCCGGCGCGCCGGTTGCCGGTCCAGCCGACCCGTTGCATGATGGCGGCAAATTCCGTACTGGGCGCCATCAGGCCATGCTCGATCTCAAAGCCATCAAGGTGTTTCTGGCTGTCGCCGAATTGCGCAGCATGACGGCCGCGGCGCGACGCCTCGGCCTGTCGCAATCGGCGGTGTCGCAGGCGATTCGCCAGCTCGAGGAATACATCGGTGCGGTGCTGGTCGACCGCATGCACCGGCCACTATTGCTGACCGCCGCGGGGTTCGCGTTGCGCCAGCGTGGCGCAGCCCTGGTAGGTGAGGCGGAGAGCCTCTACAAGGCGGTGCGCGAGCAGGCGGGCGGAACCGCGCAGATGCTGCGCCTGGGGATGGTCGATTCCTTTGCCGCGACCATCGGCCCGGCGCTGATCAAGGAGTTGCTCTCGTCAGCGGTCCATCTGCACGTCAGTTCGGGCTTGGCCCCGGGGCTGGGCGAAGCGCTGCGGGAACGCCGGCTCGACATGATCGTCACCACCGATGCCGCCGAGAACGGCGCCACGGTCGAGCGCCATCGCTTGCTGCACGAACGCTATGTGCTGCTGGTGTCGCGCCCGCTGGCCCGCGCGCACCCAGGCGTGAGCATTGCAGAACTCGCCAAACTGGCACCGCTGGTGCGCTTCAATAGTGATTCGCACATCGGGGCAACGATCGAGCACTATCTCGGAGAACTCGGGATCGCACCACCGCATCGACTCGAAATCGATACCGCCGACAGTCTGGTGGCGATGGTTGCAGCCGGGGTTGGTTGGGCGTTGATCACGCCGCTGTGCCTGATGCAGGCGCGCGCCGATCCCGCCCAGGTGGTGCCCTTGCCGTTGCCGGGTGTCGGTTGCAGTCGCGAACTCACCCTGGTATCCCGCCACGGTGAATACGGGGATCTGCCGCGAACCATCGCACAACGCGTCGCGGCGATCTTCGCCAGCGAAGGACGGTCCCAACTGCAGCGGCTGGCGCCGTGGCTCGGCGATACCGTCACGGTGCTGTAGGCGCATAACCTCGGGGCGGGGCGGTCAGTCCAAGTCACGCAGCAGCGCGGCGCGGGTCGCCGCCGGCACCGGTCGAACCTCCGCGCTGTAGGCCTCATGGTCGACACCGGCCGAGAGTTCGGCTCCTGACTTCAGGGCCGAAACCATCGCTGGCGTGAGTTCGAAGCGCAGGAAATGCACCGCCGAAGTCTTCTCCTCGTTTTCCCGCTCGAGGTCCTCGTCGGCGATCGCGTTGACTCGCTCGGCACCTGAGACTTCAATCCAGACCTGCTGCTCGACCCCGCGCAAGCGCGCCAGTTCGCGCTTGCGCACTTCGGGGTCGGTGTATTCGATCAGCATGGTCGCCTTGAAATTGCTGCCGTCCGGGATCAAGGGGTTGTAGACCTCGAGTTCGTCGTTGATCCCGGCTTCATCGAAGGTCTTTTCGATGTGCAACATTTCCTGGATCTGGAAGCGAACGGTGAGTTCGTCCTCGAACAGCAAGGTGACGTGCGGGCCGACCGCCAGGCGGCGGGCGCGGCGGTGCTCCCGCAGCCGCTCGAGCCACTGTGGCCGGGCCCTGGAATAGGCCTCGAGGGTAAGCAATGATTCCGGGGTTACTTTCTGCATCGATTCTCCTCCATCGCTAGGCAAGCCCGTAGGCGATGCGCAGCAACGTAATTGGGTGAGCCAGGCGGGGGCCGGCAGGATTTTCGAGTCCGCTCATTCCCTGCTGGATATGGTGACCAGCGAGCGCACAGTCCGATGCGATCCACTGCGGAGCGCCATCGGGATGCTCGGCCATGCTGTTGAACACTGGCCGTCCGATCTTCATCGCGGTTTCGTGGAACTCCTTCTTGACGCCCCAGGTGCCGGCGTGCCCCGAACAGCGTTCCACCGTATGGACCCTGGCGCCCGAGACGAGCTCGAGCATCTCGCGGGTCTTCTGGCCCATGTTCTGCACCCGCGTATGGCAGGCGACGTGATAGGAGACGCGGCCAAGCTCGGCGTTGAAATCCTCGCGCAGCATCCCGTCGCGGCGGCGCGCGAAGAAGTACTCGAAGGGGTCAAACATTGCCTCCTTCACCGCCTGGACGTCTGCGTCCTCGGGGAACATCAGCGGCAGTTCCTGCTTGAACATCAGCGCGCAAGACGGAATCAGCCCGAGAATCGCATAGCCATCGCGCGCCAGTGCTGCCAGCTGCGGGATGTTCTGGTTTTTCAGCTGCTCGACCGAATCGAGATCGCCCAGTTCGAGCTTGGGCATGCCGCAACACGCCTCGCCGCTCACCAGCACATAGGGAATCTCGTTGTGCGCCAGGATCGCGGTGAGGTCATGGCCGATGCCGGGCTCGTTGTAGTTGACGAAGCAGGTCGAGAAGATCGCGACCTTGCCGGGGGTGCGCTCGCCGTCGCGGACCGGGTAGTCGACCGACTTGTCGGCGGTGCGGCGGAAGGTCTTGGAGTCGAAGTCGGGCAGCCAGGCGTCGCGGTGCACGCCCAGTGTGCGCTCCATCAGGCCGCGGGCGAGTGGCATGCGGTTGACGCGGTTGACCACCTGGACAACGATCGGGATGGTGGCCAGCTTGCCGTTGCGGTCGGTCGCCGAGAGTGTGCGATCGCGGAAACTGGTCGGCGTGCCCTCCTTGAACTGGATCGCCTTGGCGCGCAGCATCAGGTGCGGGAAATCGACGTTCCACTCGTGCGGCGGCACATACGGGCACTTGGTCATGTAGCACACGTCGCACAGGTAGCACTGGTCGACCACCTTCCAGTAGTCGTCCTTCGCCACTCCGTCGACTTCGAAGGTCGAGCTTTCGTCGATCAGGTCGAAGAGCGTCGGGAAGGCATTGCACAGGCTCACACAACGACGGCAAGTGTGGCAGATGTCGTAGACCCGCTCGAGTTCTTCAAGGCAGGAGTCACGGTCGTAAAAGCTGGGCGACTTCCATTCGAGCGGGTGACGGGTCGGTGCCTCGAGGGATCCTTCGCGATTGGTCATGGCCTTTCTCCGCTGGGTGGATGAGCACGAATGAACCTGCACCCTCGATCATGGCAAAAAAAAGGGGGAAGCGCACAAGTCTTCCCCCCGCACTGATTGCCGCGACACTCAATCCAGGGCGGCGAGCGCCTTGGTGAAGCGGTTGGCGTGCGAGCGCTCGGCTTTGGCCAGCGTCTCAAACCATTCGGCGATCTCGACAAAGCCTTCGTCGCGGGCCGAGGCTGCCATGCCGGGATACATGTCGGTGTACTCGTGGGTCTCACCGGCGACGGCTGATTTCAGGTTCGAACCGGTGTCGCCAATCGGCATGTCGGTGGCCGGATCTCCGACCTTGGCAAGATAGTCCAGGTGACCATGGGCGTGGCCGGTCTCGCCTTCGGCAGTCGAGCGGAAGAGCGCGGCAACGTCGGTCCGGCCTTCCACGTCCGCCTTGTTGGCGAAATAAAGATAGCGGCGATTCGCCTGGCTTTCGCCCGCGAAAGCGTCCTTGAGATTCTGGTGGGTCTTGGTTCCCTTGAGGCTGGGCATGGCTTGCTCCCTTTGGTTATTGCGGTTCGCAACCAGCGCGAACCGGAACGACGAATTTACCAAAACATCATTGCCAGTTCCAATTGAATTTTCACAATCGATTGATTGTGAACGCCTATGACATCATGGCCGCGCCGTTTGCGCCAGGCCATTGCCCCGCTCGCTCAGGACGAGCGGCCCAGGCGCAGCCGCACCAAAAGTCCACCGCCTGGGCCCTCGTGCAGCGACACGTCGCCACCGTGGCGGCGCGCGATGCGGGCTACGATTGCCAGCCCCAGGCCGGAGCCTTCGTGTTCGCCGCGCGCCGGGTCGAGGCGGGCGAACGGTCGCAGCATATGTTCGCGCGACTCCGCCGGAACACCCTTGCCGTGGTCCCGGACCTCGACCAGCAGGTTCGAGTCCTCCGAGCGGACCCTGATGCCGATTCGGGAGAGTCCCGATGAGGGGTCGCGACCGTAGCGCCGCGCATTGTCGAGCAGGTTCGCGATGATCCTTTGCAACTCGAGCGGATCGGCTTCCCAGCGCAACCCGGGCGTTATGTCGAGGGTCAGCTCAAGAGTGCCGGCGTCGATCTCCGCCTGATGAGCGCTGCTCAGCGCGGCGGAGAAGGCCGGCAGATCGATCGATTCCGGATGCTCCTCGACTTCACTGCCGCGGGCGTAATCGACGAATTGGCCGACGATCTGGTCGATGCGCTCGATGTCCGAGTTCATCTCCTCGGCCACGCTTTCCGCAAGCCGGGCGAGCTCGATTTCCAGGCGCAGCCTGGCCAGGGGGCCGCGAATGTCGTGCGAAATCCCGGCCAACGCCACCGCGCGGTCGCTCTCAAGCTCGACCAGATCGCGCGCCATCCGGTTGAACCGGCGGTTGACCGCCGAGATTTCGCTGACCAGGTCTTCGCGCAGGGGGCTCGGTCGACCGCCCTGGCTGAGCTGGTCGATAGCTCCCGAGAGCAGGGCCAGCGGGCGGTTGACCAGGCGACTGAAGACGATCGCCCCGACCAGAGAGAGCGCGGCGGCAATGGCGATGATCAGCCTGAGATCAGGACCGAAATGGCGCTCGACCCGGCGCTGCTGCATCAGCAGCCAGAAGTGGGCGTCATCGATTGCGAAACTGACCCACAGTCCGTCTTCCCCGTTCACCTTGCCGGCGACGTCGGTGTCCGGCCCCAGCAGCGCGCGGAGATAGCCTCGCAAGGCGGCCGCACGCGGCGCCGGCAGGTAGGGTTCGACGCGGTCGCTGGCTTCCAGCGGCAGCACCCGCAGCCCCTCGTCACGGGCCAGTTCGCCGAGCAACTCGGCGCGCCGGGCCGGCTGCGAACTTATCAGCGCGGCGCGGGTCAGATTCAGGACCGATGCCACTTCCCAGGCCACGCGCTGCTCTGGCGGGGCGGGGTCGAGAGCCCGGGCCAGTCCGAATACCGCCAGCAGGGTGGCGCCGAGCAGGGCCGCCAGCAGCAGGAAGGTGCGCCAGAACAGGCTGATCCGCACGGCAGTCCGGGGCCCCGGGCCTATTCGTCCGGGATGAACACGTAGCCCACGCCCCAGACGGTCTGGATGAAGCGCGGCCGTTGCGGATCGTCCTCGATGATCTTGCGCAGTCGGGAGATCTGGACGTCGAGGCTGCGATCGTAGGCGCCGTATTCCCGGCCGCGCGCCAGCGACATCAGCTTCTCCCGCGAGAGCGGGATGCGCGGGTGCTGGGCGAGTACCTTGAGGACGCCGAACTCCCCGGTCGTGATCACGATCGGCTCGCCATTGCGGGTCAGGGTGCGGGTGGCGAGGTTAAAGCAGAATTCGCCGAAGGTGATCTCGATCTGCTCGCTGCTGGGGGCGCCGGGAGCGTCGGGCGCGGGGCTGCGCCGCAGCACCGCGTGGATCCTGGCGAGCAATTCCCGGGGGTTGAATGGCTTTGGCAGATAGTCGTCGGCGCCCACCTCGAGTCCGACGATGCGGTCGACCTCGTCGCCCTTGGCGGTGAGCATGATGATCGGGGTACGGTCCTTGGCGGCGCGCAAGCGGCGCACGATCGACAGTCCGTCCTCGCCGGGCAGCATCAGGTCGAGAACGATCAGGTCGAACGGCTCGCGCAGCATCAGGGCGTTCATCGCGTTGGCGTCATGGGCCAGGCTGACCTCGAACTGGTTTTCGCCCAGGTAGCGGCGCAGCAAATCGCGCAGCCGCGGATCGTCGTCGACCACTAGCACCTTGTTGGATTTCAGTGTCATGGCGCGATGATAACGGCGTCGCGCCATTCCGGCAGCATCCCGCCGCTCGGCGGCGCCGCGCTGTTACCTCCCGTTACACGGTTTGCATCCGCAGGGCTAGGGGCAGGGCGAGCGACCCAATACAATGCTTGGCATGAGCCGATCGTATTACCGCATCCTGTCGCTGCTGCTTTGGGCGGCCCTGATCGCCGGGGCCGGAACACCGCTGGCGGCCGCGGCGCGCGATCAGCGGATGGATCCGGCCGAGCGCGATCAACTGCGGGCCGAGCTGCGCGAACGCTACCTGGAACAGCGCCAGCGTTCCGAGCCGCGCCGGCAGCGGGGGCAGCCGGCGTTCATTGTCCCCGAGCGCTCCGGTCAGCAGGATGCCATGCCGCGGAACCGGATGAGCCGCGAGGAAATGCAGGTGCTGCGCCAACAGTTGCGCGATCAGCGCCAGGGCTGGGGCGCTGACCCGGGCGAGCGCGGCCGTGGCGACCGCCGCGATCGTGGCAATCGCGGTGATCGCGGTGATCGCGGTGATCGCGGTGATCGCGGCAACCGCGGTGACGGGGGTGACGCCGGTGACAGCCCGAGGCGAGGGCGGTGGCGTTGAGCGCCGCCTGAACTAGAATCGGGGGCGATGCCCTCCCTGCCCGCACTGACCGAAGTTCCCGCGACCATTCTCGCGATCAGCACCGCCGGACCCTGGTGTTCAGTGGCGCTGTTGCGGCGTGACGCCGCCACACTGGACGTCATCGAGGAACAGCTCGGACACGACCATTCGCGCCGCGCACTGCCCATGATCAGCTCTTTGCTGGAATCCGCCGGGGTTGGTTTGGAAGCCGTCGCCGGTATCGCCTTCGATGCCGGTCCAGGCGGATTCACCGGCCTGCGCATTGCCTGCGCACTGGCCCAGGGACTGGCATTCGGGCGCGGCATCCCGACCCTGGCAGTCGGGTCGCTCGCGGCGCTGGCCCATACGGCGCTGGCCGAAGCGGCCGCGGGTGCTGCTGCTGGCACGGTGATCACCGCAGTCGACGCCCGCATGAACGAATGTTATGTCGCCGCGTTCGGCGCACGTGCCCGCGGCGATGGTTGGCAACTGGAGGTGATCGAGCCGGCCCAGATCTGTCCGCTCGACGGTGTCGACCGGTGGTTCGCAACGCTGGCCGCGAGTGCCCCGAAAGGCCGGATCCTGATTGCAGCAGGCGACGTTCTTGAGCGCTCGAGCACCCTGCTGGCTGCGGCCGAGAGCGCCGGGGCACTGCTCCGTCCCGGCCAGCGCCCTGCCGCGGCTGCGGTGGCCAGGATTGCCGCGTTGCCCGATCATCTCGGCGACTGGCGGGAAGCTGCCCAGGCGCGCCCACTCTACGTTCGCGCCAAGGTAGCCCTTGACGTTGCCGAGCAACGCGAATTGCGCCGTCGCAACGCGGAGCAGCGGCGGTGAAGTCCGCCGGCGCCGTACCCGTGGCTGCTCCGGCTGGCTGTGGCCGCCAGGACCAGCCAGGCACGGTTGGCATCAGCGCGCGCTTCATGGGCAGCGCCGACCTTGACCTGGTGACGGCGATCGAGCAGCGAGCCTATCCTCATCCCTGGTCGCGGGGCAATTTTGACGATTCGCTGGCCGCTGGCCATGACGCCTGGTTATTTGAGGAAGGTGGCGCGGTGATCGGGTATGCAGTGGTAATGTGGGTGCTCGATGAGGTACACCTGCTCAACCTGTGCGTGCCGGTCGAACTCCAGCGCCAGGGCGTGGGAAGGCGGCTGTTGCGCTGGTTGTTGCGGGATACCGCGGAACGCGGCGCAAGCTCGATGATGCTCGAAGTCCGGCCGTCGAATCTGCCGGCGCTGGCGCTCTACCGTGCCAGTGGCTTTGCGGCGATCGGCTTGCGCAAGGGTTATTACCCGGCGGGCGGTGCGCGCGAAGATGCGCTGGTGATGTCGCGGAGCTTAGCCAATGGATGAGACGCAGCGGCGGGCCTGGCCCTGGCTGGAAGCTGGTCCGTTATGGACGCCCCGGCCGACGCGCGGGGGGCTCGAAACGGCAACCGAGGCCAGCGCGGAGCCGACAGTCGGTTTCGATCTGGGCAGCGCCGATTGGGAAGGCCTGGGCCGCGAGGTGTCCGGTTGCGTGCGCTGCGGGCTGGCTGCAACCCGCACGCAGACGGTGTTCGGGGTCGGAAGTCGGGGCGCGCGCTGTCTGGTCGTCGGGGAGGCGCCCGGAGCTGAAGAAGACCGCCGCGGCGAGCCCTTCGTGGGCCGCGCCGGGGAACTGCTGGACCGAATGCTGGCGGTGATCGGCCATGATCGGGAACGCGATGTCTTCATCACCAACGTACTCAAGTGTCGTCCGCCCGGCAATCGTGATCCGGCAGCCGACGAAGTCGCGCACTGTCAGCCGTTCCTGATCCGGCAGGTGGAACTGATCGCTCCCAGCGTAATCGTCGCCCTGGGGCGTTTTGCCGCGCAGAGCCTGCTCTCGAGCGATGCGTCGATCGCCAGTCTGCGCGGTCGCCCCCATAGCTACCGGGTTGGTGAACGCCAGATTCCGTTGGTCGTCACCTATCACCCGGCCTATCTGTTGCGCAGCCCGCTCGAAAAGGGCAAGGCGTGGCGCGACCTGTGTCTGGTCGCCGAGTTGATGAAGGTCGCGGCCGCGCCCGAGTAAGCGGCGGCGGCCCGCGAGCCGGTCAGGCCCGGGGCAATCCGATCAGCCGCTCGGAGTCGTATTCGCGCTGATTGCGCCGGTGGCGTGCGATCACCAGCAGCATCGTAATTGCGACGAATCCGCCGAAGAGGAAGATCACGGCGTCGACCGGGAGTTCGAGACGCAGCAGCAGCGCATACAGGCCCAGCATCAACAGGATGTTGAGGTTCTCGTTGAAATACTGCACCGCGATCGAATGCCCGGCGCTGAGCAGCACGTAGCCCCGGTGCTGGAGCAGGGCATTCATCGGCACCACGAAGAATCCCGCCAGGGCGCCGATCATCACCAGCATCGGGTAGGCCGCCGCCTCGGTCGAAACCAGGGTCATCATCGGCACCATCAGGCCCATTGCCACGCCCACCGGCAGCACCCGCAACGACGAGATCAGCGCCACGTAGCGGGCGGCGAGCATGGCCCCGCCGGCAATGCCCAGCGCCACCACGCCCTGGAGCATGGCGGCGCGGTTCAGCGGCATGCCCAGTGAAAACCGGGCCCAGTCGAGCACAATGAACTGCAGGGTGGCCCCGGCGCCCCAGAAGAGAGTCGTCACGGCCAGGGTGATCTGGCCCAGGCGGTCCCGCCACAGCGCCAGCCAGCAGGCGCGGAAGGCGCGGATCTGGACGATCGGATGGAACTCCTGGGCGGCATAGCGCACGCCGGTATCCGGGATGCTCAGGTTGAACAGGGCCGCCACCACGTAGACGCACGCAATCACCACGATGGCAGCATCGGCGGGCGTAGTCACATTGAGCATCGCCAGCGGCCCCTCGTGGGCCAGCAGGACGCTGGAGATTCCCGGGCTGATCAGCAGCCCACCGAGCACCGCGCCAAGGATGATCGATCCCACGGTCGTGCCTTCGATCCACCCGTTGGCGGCCACCAGCCGCTCCGGGGGCAGCAACTCGGTGAGAATGCCGTACTTGGCCGGCGAGTAGGCCGCGGCACCCAGTCCCACGACCGCGTATGACAGCAGCGGGTGGGCGGTAAAGAACATCAGGAAACAACCTACCACTTTGATGGCGTTGGTGATGAACATCACCCGCCCCTTGGGCATGGCGTCGGCGATGGTGCCGACGAAAGGTGCCAGCACGACATAGGAGATCGTGAAGAAGAGCTTGAGCAGCGGCTTCATCCACTCCGGGGCCTGCATCTCGATCAGCATCGCGATCCCGGCGATCAGCAATGCGTTGTCGGCGAGCGACGAGAAGAACTGCGCCGCCATGATGTTGTAGAAGCCGCGTTTCAACTGGTATGTTTCCTAGGTCTGCACCTGGCCCAGCCGGCGGCCATCGGTCGTGATAGCCGCTATGATGACACGGCCCACCGCCCTGAAATCGACTGTGTATAGTTCGCCAATGCCACGCCCAATCGAAGCCACGATCGTACTCGACGCCTTGCGCAGCAACCTGGCGCTGGCGCGCGCTCGCGCGCCGGCCGCGAAATGCTGGGCGGTAGTCAAGGCCAATGCCTACGGGCATGGGCTCGAGCGGGTATTGCCGGCACTTGGTCAGGCCGACGGACTGGCGCTGATCGAGTTCGGTCACGCCTGTCGGTTGCGGGAACTGGGCTGGCAGAAGCGCATCCTGATGCTCGAGGGCGCCTTCGATGCGGGCGACACCGCCACGGCGCGCGCCTACGGGCTGGATCTGGTGGTGCACTGCGAAGAGCAGCTCGGCTGGCTGGCAGACGGGCCACAGGATGGGCCCAGTATCAACACCTTCGCCAAGTTCGACAGTGGCATGAACCGGCTGGGTTTCGACTATGCGAGTCTGCGCCAGGCTCATGCGCGCCTGTCGGCAATGCCGGCGGTACGCTCCGTGGCCCTGATGACGCACTTTGCCAATGCCGACCTCCCCAACGGGGCCGACGAGGCGCTGGAATTTTTTGCGGCTGCGACCGCCGGACTGCCCGGTGAGCGCTCGCTGGCCAATTCGGCGGCAGTGCTCTCGGTGCCGGCCGCCTGCCGGGACTGGCTTCGTCCCGGCATCATGCTCTATGGCGGCTCCCCGTTCGGGCAGCAGAGCGCCGCCGACCTCGGTCTGGCACCGGCCATGCGCCTGCAGGCCCGGGTTCTGGCGCGGCGGACGCTGCAGCCGGGAGACGCGGTTGGTTATGGCTCATTGTTTCGGGCCAGCGAGCCAATGCCGATCGGGGTAGTGGCTTGCGGATACGCTGACGGTTACCCGCGCCACGCGCCCGGCGGCACCCCGGTGATGGTGGACGGCATGCCGAGCACTACGCTGGGACGGGTGGCGATGGACATGATGATGATCGACCTGCGCCAGTGCCCCGGGGCCGGCGTCGGCAGCGTGGTGGAACTGTGGGGCGAGCATGTGCCGATCGACGCGGTGGCCCAGAGTGCCGGAACGATTGGCTACGAGCTCATGTGCGCGCTCGCGCCCCGGGTGGCCGTGCGGGTCGAAGCGCTGAGCCCGCAGCGCAAGGCGCCCTGAGATGGCCAGACCACGTTCCCAGTACTCGTGCACCAGCTGCGGCGGGGTGAGCGTCAAGTGGCAGGGCCAGTGCCCGCACTGCAATGCCTGGAATACGCTCGAGGAGGGTCCGGCTGAGAGCACCGCCAGCCCGCGCTTCCGGGTGGCGGGGAGCGCCGCGCAGGCAGTGGTCGCGATGGACTCCGTGCCGACCGAGAATGTGGCGCGCATGACCACGGGCAGCAGCGAGTTCGATCGGGTGCTCGGCGGCGGCATGGTCGAAGGCTCGGTGGTGCTGATCGGCGGCGATCCCGGGGTCGGCAAATCGACCCTGTTGCTCCAGGCGCTGGCTCACATGGGCACCGAGCGCAAGGTGCTCTACGTGAGCGCCGAAGAGTCCGCCGCGCAGATCGCGCTGCGGGCCCGCCGCCTGGGCCTCGACGGGGCCGCGGTGGCGCTGCTGGCCGAGACCGAGCTCGAAAATATCCTGGCGGTGATGGAAAGCACCCGTCCGAGCGTGGTGGTGATCGATTCGATCCAGACCATCTATTCCACGCAACTGCCATCGGCGCCCGGTTCGGTGGCTCAGGTGCGCGAGTGCGCGGCTCAGCTGACCCGGTTTGCCAAGCAACTGTGCGTCGGCGTGGTGATGATCGGGCACGTCACCAAGGAGGGAACGCTGGCCGGACCGCGGGTGCTCGAGCATATCGTCGACACGGTGCTTTATTTCGAGGGTGAGACCCACTCGTCGCATCGACTGGTGCGGGCGTTCAAGAACCGCTTCGGCGCGGTCAACGAACTGGGCGTGTTCGCGATGACCGAGACCGGCCTGCGCGGAGTCGCCAACCCTTCGGCAATCTTCCTGTCGCGCGCTGGTGGAGAGGTTCCGGGCTCCAGCGTGCTGGTGACCCAGGAGGGCAGCAGGCCGTTGCTGGTCGAGGTCCAGGCTCTGGTCGACGGGGCCAACGCGCCCAATCCGCGCCGGCTGTGCGTGGGCTTCGACGCCAACCGGCTGGCGCTGCTTCTGGCCGTGCTGCACCGTCACGCCGGAATCGCGCTCTTTGACCAGGATGTATTCGTCAACGTGGTCGGCGGGGTGAGAATTTCCGAGCCCGCTGCCGATCTCGCCGTGATGCTGGCGGTGGTCTCGTCACTGCGCAACCGGCCCCTGCCGCGCGCGCTGGCGGTATTCGGTGAACTCGGCCTGACCGGCGAGATTCGCCCGGCGCCGCGCGGCCAGGAACGCCTGCGTGAAGCAGCCAAGATCGGCTTTTCGCGGATGATCGTGCCGCGCGCCAATCTGCCGCGGCGGGCGATCGAGGGCGTCGCCACGGTCGGGGTGGAGCGTCTCGACGAGGCGCTCGACGCAGCCTGGGAGTAACTTCAGGACGCTCTGCGGGTTCGCCCCATGCGCCCCGCCAGGGCGTAACAGTCGCTCCGCACTAACCCCCGCCAGCCAGCAACTCGGCCACGCCCCGCGCCGCCGCCACGCCGCTGCGCACGGCGCTCTCGAGTGTCGCCGGGTACTGGTCGGGGCAGGCATGATCGCCGGCCAGCCACAGCCGCTGCAAATGCCGCGCCTCGTGTCCGCAGGAATCGGGGGTGAGCCGTGGCCGATCCGGCAGGCAGCGCCAGGTGGCACGCTTTTCGACCAGCACCCGCGTTGCCGCGGCCAGCGGCACGCGCAATTGTTGGGCAACCTGCGCCGCGACCTGCCGCGCCAGTTCCGCCGGGGGAATCGGTGCCCGCCGTCCCTGGGCGCTGACGACCACCGCTGCGACGTGCCAGCCGTCCTGGGCGCCGCGGTCGAACAGCCACTGCCCGAAGTGCCCCTGGCCGGCGTCTTCGGCCAGCATGGTGACCGGCGCCAGCCCTGGGTCTTCACGCCAGCCGAGGTAGACCGTGGCAATGGTGTCGAACTCGAAGCGGCCCAGACTGGCGGCGACCCCCGGCGCCGCAGCGCCGAGCAACCGTGCCGCGTTGGGTGGGGGAATGGCGATCACCAGCGCCGCAAACTCTTCGCGCGGCGCTGCCGCTCCCGCGCCGGTCTGCAACCGCCAGGCGCTGCCCTGGGAATCGACTGGTTCGAGCCCGCGCACGGTGGTGCGCAGCCGCAAGCTGGCGGAACGCCGGTGCAGCCAGTCGGCAGCCGGCTCCGGGAACAGCGCACCCAGTGTGCTCCGGGGCGCAATGAAGTCGGTGGCATCTCCGCCAGCACCGAGCGAGTCGCGCAGCACGGTCACGAAAGTCTGGGCGCAGGCCGCCGCAATCTCGGTATTCAGAGCAGCGATGCAGAGCGGGTCCCACAGGCGCCGGACCAGTTGCCGGGGCTGACCGAAGCGCGTCAGCAACTGCAACACGGTAAGTCCGTCGAAACCGCGCCAGCCGTGCCAGCGCAGCGTGCCGAGGAAGCGCACCAGCGCCCAGCGTTCGGCCAGTGACAGGGTGCTGGCACCAAGCAATCCGCCGACGATCCCCGCCACTCCCGGCAGCCGGGTGCGCTGCAGCAGCACGCCGTCGGGGGTGGCGATGTGCAACCTGGCGCGCACGAACGGCGACTCAGGAGAGGCTGTTGCCGCCGATTGGAGGGGGGCGGATCCCGCGCCAGGGCGGTCAGCGTGGACCCGGCTGATCAGACGCAGGCACTCGCCATAGGCGCCCAGCATCAGGTGCTGGCCATTGTCGAGGTCGACTTCGGTTGCGCCCAGTCGCACCGCGCAGCGCCGCGCCCGACCACCCCACTGCGGGGCGGCCTCGAAGACGGTGACCGGAATTCCGCGCTCGGTGAGCTCGACGGCCGCCGTCAGTCCTGCCCAGCCGCCACCGATGACGGCGACGCTCACAGCGCTGGTGGCCGGCCCCGGAGCCAGGTGCTCCACGCCAGCCAGAGCTTGCGCACCGGGGTCAGCGAGACGCGGTGGGTAAGTACCTGGAAACCATCGCGCTCGATCTCGGCCAGCAGGGTCGCGTAGATCGCCGCCATCATCAGTCCGGGGCGCTGTTCGCGCCGGTCACTCTCGGGCAGCAGCGCGTAGGCCTGCCGGTAGAGTTCGCGGGCACGCCCGGCTTCGAAACTCATCAGGGCCACGAAGCGCTCCGAGGGCGTGCACGAGATGATCTCCTGGGGCGTGACATTGAATTGACGCAGGTCCTCGAGCGGGAGGTAGATGCGCCCCTTACGCGCGTCCTCGCCGACGTCGCGAATGATATTGGTCAGCTGCAAGGCCTGGCCGAGCTGTTCGGCATATTCGGTCACCGCGGGCGAGCGTTCGCCAAAGATCCCGGCCGCGAGCACGCCGACCACCCCCGCGACCCGGTGGCAATACAGCTGCAGGCCGACGTAGTCGTGGTAGCGGTTCTGGTCGAGGTCCATCTGCATCCCGTCGATCACCTCGATGAGCAGACGGGGCTCGAGTCCGAACGAGCCCGCGTATTGGTGCAAGGCGATGGCGACCGGATGCTGCGCCTGGCCGGCGAACGCCCGGCCGACTTCGTCGCGCCACCAGGCGAGCTTGAGGCGCGCGACGTTGGCGTCCTCGGTCTCGTCGACGACGTCGTCAACCTCGCGGCAGAAGGCATAGAGCGCGGTTATCGCGCGGCGCCGCTCCGGCGGCAGGAACAGGAAACTGTAATAGAAGCTCGAGCCGCTGGCAGCGGCGCGCTGCTGGCAAAACTCGTCAGGGGTCATTGCCGTGCTTCCCCCGCCGGCGCCACCCAAAACCGCAGCAAGGGCAGGGCGTCAGACCAGCCCAGCACCGGGCGCCGGGCAATCGGGTCGAAACCGCCGCTTTCGAGCTTGGCGAGCACCCGCCTGGCGCCGGCCATCACGGCGCGCAATTCGAGTCCGAGCCGCGCCGGCACTGCCGAGAGCAGCGGCGCACCTGAACCCAGCAGCTCCTGGGCGCGGCGTGCCTGCATGGCGATCAGTGCGCGCAGCCGCGCCGGGGCCTGGCCCACCGCCACCGCCGCGGCGATATCCGACTCCCCGAGACCGGCCGCGTCCAACTCGGCGAGGGGCAGGTAAAGTCGCCCCCGGCGCCAGTCGGGGGCCAGGTCCTGGAGGAAATTGATCAACTGCAGTGCCGAGCAGATTGCATCGGAGTGGCGGCGATTGGCGTCGTTGCCACAGCCGAACAGCCCGAGCACCAGCGCTCCGACCGGGTTGGCCGAGCGGGTGCAGTAGTCGAGCAGCGCGGCGAAATCGTGGAAACGCCCGCCGCGGACATCCTGTTCGAAGGCGCTCAGCAGCTCGTGCAGATGGGTCCGGTCGAGATCATGGTGTTCGATAAACGGCATCAGCGCCGTCACTACCGGATGGCTCGACTGCCCCTCCACGGTCGCGTGCATCCTGGCCAGTTCGGCCATTCGCAACTCCGCCGCGGCGTCGCCCTCGTCGGCGACGTCATCGGCGTAACGGGCAAAGCGGTAGATCGCCGAGAATGCCGGCCGCAGGCGCCGCGGCACCAGCCACGACCCCACCGGGAAGTTCTCGTAATGTTGCGTAACGCCGAGTGCTGTGGCGGCGATCTTAGGTGCCATATGGCGATTGTAGAGTGCGGGTTGCGATCTTCGGATAAAATTATGGGTTGGCACGCGGCCGTGGCGAAATTGGTAGACGCACCAGGTTTAGGTCCTGGCGCTGCAAGGCGTGAAGGTTCGAGTCCTTTCGGCCGCACCAATCGGGAACGCGGCATCCCCCTTCCCACTTTTAGAAAATGGTTCTTATGGCGACGCAAATCGAGAATACAGGCCCCCTGGAACGCAAACTAGCACTGTTGGTGGAAATTGCCACCATCGAGCGCGAAGTTGGCCAGAGATTGAAGAAATTGAGCCGCACGCTGAGAATGCCAGGCTTCCGTCCGGGTAAGGTTCCGATGAAGATGATCGAGCGTTCCCACGGGCACGAGGTTGAGTCCGAGGTGCTCGGTGAGGCGATCTCGCAGGCGTTCACGGCGGCGATCAAGGAACACGACCTGCGGGTCGCGGGTGAGCCGCACATTGAGCGCGGCGAATCCGGCGATGAGACCCAGTTGGGGTTCACGGCCGCGTTCGAGGTCTATCCGGAAGTGGAGCTGGGTGATTTCTCGGCTCTGGAAGTCGAACGGGTCACCTGCGAGGTCGGCGACGCCGAGGTCGACAAGACGGTCGAGATCCTGCGCAAGCAGCGCGTTACCTGGAACCAGGTCGACCGCGCGGCGCAGGACGGCGATCAGGTCACGATCGCCTTCACCGGAACCCTGGACGGGGTTGCTTTTGACGGCGGCAGCGGCACCGATTTCCCGTTTGTGATCGGCGAAGGCCGGATGCTGCCCGATTTCGAAACCGGGGTGCGGGGCATGAAGCCCGGTGAGACCCGTACCGTGCCGGTTAGTTTCCCCGCCGACTACGGTTCGACGGAACTGGCCGGAAAGACGGCGCAGTTCGAAATTTCGGTGACCAAGGTTGAGGAACCGGTCCTGCCGGCGCTGGATGAGGCATTCGCCCGTCAGCTCGGCGTCGAGGACGGTGATCTGCAGAAGATGCGCGCCGACATCCGCGCCAATCTCGAGCGCGAAGTGGCGCAGCGCGTCCGTGTCCGCACCAAGTCCAACATGATGGAGGCCTTGCCCCAGGTGGCGAGCTTCGAGTTGCCCCAGTCGCTGGTTCGCGGCGAGGAAGCAGCGCTGACCGAGCGTGCCCTGGCCGACCTGAAGGCGCGTGGCGTCGACACCTCCAAGCTGCCGGTTCCGGAAGGCGCGTTCACCGAATCAGCTCAGAAGCGGGTCCGCCTCGGACTGCTGGTGGCGGAGATCGTCAACAAGCACGACCTGCAGGCCAAACCCGAGCAGGTCCGCGCCCAGATTGATGAGTTCGCCCAGGCGTACGAGAGTCCGGAGGAGGTCCTGCGCTACTATTTCGGCGATCGCGAACGGCTGGCTCAGGTCGAATCGCTCGTGGTCGAGCAGAACGTCGTCGATTGGGTGCTGGCCAATGCCAAGGTTCAAGAGAAGGCGATCGATTTCGACACGTTGATGCAGGCCTGATACTGCGCCGGCTGGGCTGGTGCAGGATCTGTGACCGGCGCGCGGTGGCGCGCCGCGGGTTGCCAAGGGAGATGAATAAATGACGCGAAACAGCTTGATCGAGGACATGGTCAATGCCGAACTGGCGCAGGCCCGCGAGCCGCAGGGCCTGGGACTGGTGCCGATGGTGATCGAGCAGAGCGGGCGCGGCGAGCGCGCCTACGATATCTATTCGCGACTGCTGCGCGAGCGGGTGATTTTCATGGTCGGCGCGGTCAACGACCACGTTGCCAACCTGGTGGTCGCACAGCTGTTGTTTCTCGAGTCCGAGAATCCGGACAAGGACATTTCGTTCTACATCAACTCGCCGGGCGGGTCGGTGTCGGCTGGACTGGCGGTGTTCGACACGATGGAGTTCATCAAGCCCAACGTCAGCACCCTGTGCATGGGGATCGCCGCGAGCATGGGCGCCTTCCTGCTTGCCTCGGGCGAGAAGGGCAAGCGCTTTGCGCTACCCAACGCGCGGGTGATGATTCACCAGCCCTCGGGCGGCGCACAGGGGCAGGCGGCGGACATCGAGATTCAGGCGCGCGAGATCATCTATCTGCGCCAGCGGCTCAACGAGATGCTCGCCCAGAAAACCGGCCAGCCCATGGAGCGCATCGAGCGCGATACCGATCGCGATACCTTCCTGTCGGCCGAAGATGCGGTAAAGTATGGCTTGATCGACAAGGTATTGGCGAGCCGGGGCGAGATCGCTTAAGGTCGGCGCACCGAGCGGGGTCAAGATGGCGGAAAAGAAAGGCAGCAGCGAGAAGTTGCTCTATTGCTCGTTCTGCGGCAAGAGCCAGCACGAGGTACGCAAGCTGATTGCGGGCCCGTCGGTGTTCATCTGCGACGAGTGCATCGAGTTGTGCAACGACATCATTCGTGATGAGGGGCATGGCGAGGCCGCGCCCAGCGAAGACGCCAATAACCTGCCGACCCCCAGCGAGATTTGCGCCACGCTCGACCAGTATGTCATCGGGCAGCGGA
>JAGXFG010000073.1 GCA_024637395.1 Burkholderiaceae bacterium
CGGCGGCGTCAATCAACTATTGGACGAACACATCTCCCATGTCGACGTGCGTATCGTCGAGTTGTCCCAACTCAAACAGCAGCTCAACGAACTGCGTCAGAGCTGTCAAAGCAAGCAGGCCACGGACGCATGCGGCATCTTGCGGGGGCTGGCATCAATGGAAACGGAACTACGGCATGATCGGCAAACCCATCTCGGGTGAGTGAGGCTTCGTCCTGCTTCCAGCGTGTCGTGCCAGCAGATGGCTCGCGAAATCCGCCCCCCAGTAAAGCAAAAAGCCCCGCAAGCTGTAAAGCCTGCGAGGCTTCCTGTACGTCGTGTTCCTTAGCTCCCCGACCAGGGCGAAGGTGCGAACTGGATTGTCGAGCTCGGCCTTTGACGCTTGAGCCCAATGTGGAGCTAACCGGCGCGCCGGGCACGACGGCGGGAAACGGCTCCACGCTGCCGGCGCGTTCGCGTTGTTAGCCAGGTTAGCCCAGGCACTCGGTGAGTCGACGCATGAAGTAAGCATCGAATTCGCCATGCATTTCGGTATCCGCTTGAAGAAGCGACACCACCTTGCCAACGAGCTCTGCCTTGTTGTAGGAGATGCCATTTCGCGAAACAAGATCGCCTTCAATCGTGATTTCACCCCCAGAGCCGAATATCTTGTCAATGAGCGTTGGTGGGTAGTAGAACTCGATGCCGTTCTTCGGCCACACGATGATGTTTCCTTCCTTGATGCCCATTGCGGCCAGTTGTTTCGGTAGCCCGGCAGAGTGAACGGCATCAAGAACGACGAATATTCTGTCGCGGTATGGGCTTCGCTGAATATCCGCAAAGAGGACTTTGGCGATGTTCAAGATCTCTTTTATGCGACTGTCTGAGTTCGCTGAGATAACGCTAATCTGGGTGTTCGGGAACTTCAATGACACAACACGTTCGATAAACTTGTCGTCGCATTTGCCTTCGACGAGAACGATGGCAGATGGCAAGTACAACGTTTCGAATCGGTTGCCGAGCAAGAAGAAGTGAATGCCGTTGAAGTCAGCCTGGCTTTGAATCGGCTTGATTGAAATTTCATCGCCCGATTTCTCGACTGTGTAGTTGTTGGTTATTCGACTGCGATCGAGGAAGATCGTCGAGTGCGTAGCGAACACTAATGTCTTGATGTGGGGAAAATACTTGGCGCGGTGGTCACGATCAAAGAGGAAGTCGGCAAGAATACCTTGAGCCTCTGGGCTTATGCCAAGTTCGGGTTCGTCGATCAAAAAGGTGTCGTAGTCCGTATCGAGCAGGCTCGTAACTAGGGTTGTTATCAGCCTAAACCCGGAGCTGGTGTACGAGATGTTGTGCCCACCGCATGAGATGTACTTCTGCGACATCGAGTTGTCATCAACGGTCTGGCGCCATTCCAATTCGACATCGAGTAGCGTCCTAATGATCTCTGCGAGCGTGTTTCGCTGGTTATCGGAAAGCTCAGCTATTGCTTGCTGAAGGTTTACCGGTGAGTTGTCGATGTTTTGCTGTTGCTGTTGCCACTGCTGCAGGAACTGCTGCCATTTCTCGTTACGACGATTCTTTTTTGGCGTGTAGTAGCCAAGCAGGTTGAAGTTCTGGTAGCGGGCAGGACCCAGGTAAGACGCGCCTTGACCCCATTGCTGTGTCAAAGACTTCAGGAGGAAGGACTTCCCGCAATTGTTCCTACCAACCAATACTGAGTACTCGGACTCACGGATCGCCTGCAGCGTTGCCGCTGACGCATTGGAGAAATGTGTTCCGGGCTTCTGATCGTATAGATACATTGTGTCCTTGCTGGATGACGCTAACGCTCGCGTTGAATGGCGTGAGCAGAGGAATGCAGCGACAACACTTGTGAACGTCCGGTTTAGAGCGCGTTGTTAGGCATCACTGTAACCGTCCGCAACATTTCTTGTACTTCTTTCCGCTACCACAAGGGCAGGGATCGTTGCGTCCCACTTTCGGTGTCGCTTGTTTAACTTGCGGCACTGCCTTTTCTTTGGGCTTTGCCACATTTTCCGTTTCGACAAACACTTGGTTGATGGATTGGTCGAGCGTGACGTTGGTTGTGTTGCGGCCGCTTTGGCCCCCTTGGGTCAGGAGCGTGATCACGGCGACAATTAATGCAATAAATCCGTAGAGTTCTGCCCGAGTCTTTGGAAGGAAATCAGCCAAACTGGAAAGCCCCGGAACTTCCTTTCGAATGGTTTCCGCGACTTGCTCAGGGTTCTGCTTCGTTTCCCTGGCCTCATGGAGGATCTTGGCCAAGCGCGAAAGCTCATCAAGCGTGCGCTGTGGCGCGGACAGAATTTCAATGGTGTTCCCGACAAAGTTAAAAACCCCGTCCGGGACGTGCCCCATTCCTCCGCAGACGGGGCAAGGCCCGGAACGATTTCCAGCGAACGTGATGTTCGTGGAGTTCTCTACAACGAATCCCGATCGGAAAACGGCTCCGCAGGTATCGCAGAATGCTGGAACGTGCACCGATGCCCCCTATGATGCCTCACGATATCGGGCGACAGTCTTGCGCGCTAACCCCGGCCCGTGCCGCATAACGTCTGTGGCCTCAGTTCGAATAAGTGGCTTGTCGGAAGCAAGCTGGGGCCGGTCGTGGCACATAACTCGCCAATAATTCGCCGGGAAGAGCAGCAATAATTTGGGCGCCCCGTTGGAGTAACACGGGGGCCTACGGATACAAGGGTCGACTTTAAGCCCATTTGTTCTGTGTGGCTACCGGGCAGAAGTACCAGGGTTGTCCACGGCGGCGGACGGGCGGGCGGCGCATGCGACGCAGGCCCGGACGGCCGCCGCGGTGGGCAACCCATGTGGTGACAGTGGTACGGAGGGCTTGTACATTCACAAGAAGGTCGTGTAACATTCATCCAACCTTCGGAGATTGAGCATGCAACCCAAAGACCTGTTGTCAGTTTGGAACTCACCGGACAATTCGTACCTGACGAGCAAACAGTTCTCTTTTCGCTTGCCAGTGCATGTGGCCGCAAAGATCGCGGCGCTGTGCGAGATGTACCCGACCAAGTCGCGCACGCAAGTCGTCGGCGATCTCCTCTCGGCTGCGCTGCAAGGCATGGAGACGGAGTTCCCGCAGGTGAAGGGGAAGTTCTTCACTTCCGACGAAGAACTGGGAGTGGATCTCTACGTAGACATCGGCCCGGCTAGTCGATATCGAGAGCTTGTGAACAAGCACTTCAAGGAGCTTGAGACTGAGCTGGGCACAGAGAAGCCTTCTGACTTCTATAGCCATGGGCTTCTCATAGAGGTTCCGAGGCAGTCATGAAGCTGCTGCTTTCCGGCCTCGATACGGTCGAATGCGCCTACTACCTGCGCGAGGGCTTGGACTGCGCCTTTGACTTCGCCGACATGGCCACCAAGCGTGAGGCGATGCGGGCGAGCAAGCAGCGCGACCCTGTGGTCGTGGCCATCGGTGACAAGGAGTTCCTGCTGGGCCGAGGGGGCACGGCATCGGGCTATCCGCTCAAGCTAGACAACGCGGAGCAGGGCATCCAGTGCGGCGAGTTCAACAGCCCGAGCTTCTTCGTCACCTATCGCAGCCATGCGCTCTGGCATAAGGGCGCCAAGCAGCTGCACGAAGAGTTCATGGCCTGGGCGTTAGGCGTGAACTTCATCTGTGGGCGCCCCGAGGGTTTGTCGCGCGTTGATTTCGCCTTCGATTACGAGCTGCCCGAAATCGACTTCGACGAAGACTGCTTCGTTACCCTGGCCAGCAAGGACGGCAAGCACCGCAAGGACCGCAAGGTCCAGACGTTCCGGTTCGGGGAAGGGGACATCGTCCTGCGTGTGTACGACAAGACCGCCGAGATTCGCGAGTCGAGCCAGAAGACCTGGTTTCATGATCTGTGGGGAGGCGTCACCGAGAACGTCTGGCGCATCGAGTTCCAGGTACGCAAGGAATTGCTCAAGCGCTTTGGCCTGCGAACCTTCGCCGATCTCTTCGACGGCTGTGGCGACCTGTTGCGCTATCTCGTGCACGAGCACACGACGCTACGGGTGCGCCAGGACGATTCGAACCGCTCGCGCTGGCCGCTGCATCCTCTGTGGGCGCTCCTGCAAGAGCACGTTGCCACGCTGCCGGCCCAAGGGGTCGTGCGCGAAGTAGACCCGGATGAGCGTTTGTTCGAACAAATGATGCGCCTGGCCGTGTCGGTCGAGGGCTACCTGAAACGCTCGGCTGCCATCGAGTGCGTGCGGCGCGACGGTGAGGTGTTGTCGCACGAGGCGGCCATCAGGGCATTCAACGCATTTCTGTCGCGCGTGCATGAGCCGCTGACCTGGCGCGGTGATGTGCTCAAGCGAGCGGACGAGATCAGGCTCGGGCAATGGTGAATCTGGCCGCCATTGTCGAGCTGTTGAACCATCGCAAGAACCGCGTGTTGCGCATCGCAGAGGCGGCTTTGCCAGAGACACAATTCCGGGCCTTTCGTGGCCTGGTGCTTGACGAGTTCGGCCGTGAGGGATTGGAGAAGGACTTGGAACGGTTGATGGTCGAACGCGAACATGGGAACGGAACGGGCAGGCCGATACGTGCAAAAAAGGAGGTGCTTTATGAGTGAACGATCCCGAACTCCTTGTCACAATTGACCTGGAAGACGAACCGGCCGTGACTGCGCCCGAGATGCAGTTGCTCGCCGACCTGCTGCCCGAGCTCGTCCTGAACCTGATCTGGCTGCAAGAGAACAACGAGGATTGAATCATGGCGGTCGCGCTCTACGCTCGCGTATCCACTACAAGACAGGCCGACAAGGACTTGTCGATTCCTGACCAGTTGCGGCAGATGCGCGATTGGTGCCAGAGAAACGGCTTCCAGATCGGCAAGGAATATGTCGAGGCGGGCGCGTCCGCCACTGATGACAAGCGGCCGGTCTTCCAGCAGATGATCGGCGACGCCACGGGCAAGCCGGCACCGTTCGAGGTGGTCATCGTGCACAGCCTGTCGCGTTTCTTCCGCGACTTCCTCGAATTCGCTCTCTACGAGCGCAAGCTCAGCAAGTCCGGCGTCAAGGTCATCTCGATCACGCAGCAGACGAGCGAGGACCCGGCCGGCGAGATGGCGCGGCGCATCTTCTCGATGTTCGACGAGTACCAGAGCAAGGAGAACGCCAAGCACACGCTGCGGGCGATGAAGGAGAACGCCCGTCAGGGTTACTTCAATGGATCGAAGCCTCCCTTCGGGTTCAAGAAGGAAGAACTCGACCTGGTCGCGGCCAAGGGCAACAAGAAGCGGCTCATTACCGACGAGGTGGAGGCGGCGGTTGTTCGGCGGGTCTTCGATCTGTACCTGAACGGGCTCAATGGCGAAGAGGTCGGCTCCAAGCAGATCGCGACCTACTTCAATGCGCGCGGGCCCACGCTGCGTGGCTCGGCCTGGACCCGAACGAGGGTCCACAACATGATCTCCGACACCGCCTACATGGGCGACTACGTCTTTAACAAGAAGCAAGTGCGCACGCGAAGCGCCAAGCCCGAGTCCGAGTGGGTGCGCGTGAAGCTCGAACCCATTGTGTCGGCGGAAGTCTTCCGAGCCGTGGCGGCAAAGCGGCACCAGCGTTCACCGAAGATCACACCTGCTCGAATCGTCAACACCCCCACCTTGCTAACCGGCCTTTTGCGCTGCGCGAACTGCGGTGCGGCCATGACACTCGTCACGGGCAAGGGCGGCAAGTATCGCTACTACAAGTGCAATACGCGCGTTGCCAAGAGCATCAGCGCGTGCAACACGCCGGCCGTGCCGGTGCACAAGCTCGACCAGGCGGTGCTGGCCGCGCTGGCTGACAAGGTGTTAACGCCGCAGCGGTTGAAGGAGATGCTGCGCGAGTTGAAGATCAGGCTCAAGAAGTCGCAGTCCGGGCAGAACGACCAGGCGCGCACACTGCGGCGGGAGTTGGCCGAACTTGAAGCGGCGACCGGCCGGCTCTATGAGGCGGTCGAGAAGGGCATCTTCCCGATGGACGACACGCTCAGGGGCAGGGCGCAGACGCTCAAGGGCAAGCGCGATGCCGTGTTGATCGAGCTGGCGGGCGTGAGGCGCTCCAAGGAGGTGCCAGCGGCCATGCTGACGGCGGCACACGTCGAATCGTTCGGCGTGGCTCTGCGCGCCAAGCTGCAGGCAGGCGGTGGGAGCTTCCCGAAGCGCTACCTGCGCCAATTCGTTAACGAGATCCGCTTCGATGGTTCGCGGGTGACTATGAGCGGCAGGAAGGACGCGCTGATGGCGGCTGCGCTAGAAAATGAAATGGGCACCGCGATGGTGCCCACTTCTGGCCTGTCTTGGCTCCCCGACCAGGGCTCGAACCTGGGACCTGCGGATTAACGGCAATACTCCGCTGAAGCGAAGAGCTCCGTGTCGCAGGGCTAGCTGAATTCATCGTGCGGCGGGGGTTCGCCAGCAATGAGAAGCGGCCATCGCGGCCCGAGTCAATGCAACCAGTTTCCGGGATTCCCGGGGCGGTTCAGCATCGTTCTGTGCGACGATATTGTCCTCGTCGCGCGCGTCGGTGCGACGACGGCCCTTCTCTTGCGCCTTTTCGGCGCGTTTTCGAGTTTTCCAGGCTCGGCAACGCGCATGGATTCAGGGGTCACGTTTACGACTTGATTCTCACGGAATACCATCTGTCCACGGGAAATTCCACCGATGACGCACGCCATGCGGCCCAGCTTCCCGACCGACCTGCCCGCCGCGCTGCGGCCACTTGGGCGCCAGATCGCCTACTCCAAGGACGATCGGGTATTTCGCAAAGGCGATACGGTCCGGTTCGTGTTTCTCGTGCTCGACGGTGCACTCCGTCTTTCCCGCTTCGCCAGGGACGGTAGCGAGATTGCATTGCATCGGGCATGCCGGGGCGAGTTCTTCGCCGAGGCAGCGCTCGACGCAGCGTGTTATCACTGCGATGCGATTGCCTCGCAGGCATCCACCTTGCTGGCGTTCCCGGCGGATCAGGTCCGCGAGTTGTTGGACCAGGATCCCGCATTCGCCAGGCAGTGGATTGCGCTGCTCACCCGGCAATTGCATGCCGCCCGCACGCGCGTCGAGCGCCTGGCGCTGAAGTCCGCTGCCGAACGCGTGTTGCATTATCTGCACACTGAGGGCCAGGGACCGCGCAGTGAAGTTGCCCTCACGGGCAGCCTCAAGGATCTGGCCAGGGAACTCGGGCTGACGCACGAGAGCCTCTACCGGACGCTGGCGCGGCTGCAGCGGGACGGTGTGGTGACGCGCGGGGAGCACGATCTCGGCCTAGCCTGACCGGGTCCGGTGCTATCACCACCGGTAATTATGATCTCGATCATATGGCGCGCACGCCCAATTGGCTATCATTTCGTCATTGCGAACAGCCGCCACGTAGGGCTGCGAGAGCGCTCTTGAGGAGCGCAGCGCGGCAATTGAGTACCGCTTTGATTGCTTACCACTACAGCGTCCAGGAACTCATATTCCGCCGCAGCCGCTCGCTAATCACCGTCATCAGCATCGCGGTCGCGGTGCTGGCAGCTGTGCTCCTGAATGCGTTGGCGACGGCCTATGCCCGCGCCATCCACGCACCCATCGAGACTGTCGGGGCCGATATGGTGGTCCAGATCACCGGGGACATTCCACCCAAGTTGGAAGGACTGGTGTTTCCCCACCCCAATGCGCTGGTTCCCGCCGCAGACGTCGCGGCCATTCGCCACATCGATGGCGTCCTCTCGGTCACCCGCGGGGTGTACATGTGGGAACTGGCTGCGGATCACTATCAATCGGTGTTGGGGATTGAGGATGGACCGGCTGGCTTGCAGTCGCTGGCCGAGCGCCTGGTCGCGGGCCGCGCCCTTGAGCCGGCCAGCAAGGCCGTTCTCCTCGACTCCGATTTCGCCGCCAAGCGTGAGCTCGGGGTTGGCGCGACGCTGGATGTGGGCCGCACTGCATTTCCAGTGATCGGCATCGTCGACGCCGCGCGTGGCGGCAAGGTCGTGCGCGCTGATGTCTACATGCCCATGGGCGCGGCGCAACGCCTGGCCACCGCGGCCCCGCAAGTGCGCGCCCTGTATCCATTCGGGGCAGACGATGCCAACCTGCTCCTGGTGAAGGTCGATCGGGAATCGCTGGAGAGCGTGGTGCGCAAGGTCAGCGCCCTACTCGGCAAGAAAGGCATCGTGTCGAGCGAACTGTCGTTTCGCGAGGCGCTCAGCGGCGTTCTTTTCCTGTCGCAACGAATGGGCCAAATCGTCGCGGCGGTGATCGCACTGTTCGCAGCGGCCTTCGTGCTGCGCGCGACGGCCTCGGCGGTGACCGAGCGGCGGCGTGAGTTGGCGGTCCTGCAGGCAATTGGCTGGCCTTGGTCGCGGATCCGACAGCAGGTACTGGTCGAGAACGGGGTCCTCGCCCTGGCCGGCGTGCTCCTTGGCGTCCTGGTGGCCGTGCTCGTGGCGCTTGCGCTGGGCAGCGTATCCGTGACGGTTGATCTGCCGTGGGACTTGAGTTCGACCCCGCATTTCATTGCCGCGGCGACGCTCGATCGGACTCAGACGATTTCGGTGCCCATCGCCATTCCGTGGCTGGCCGCGGTCGTGGCCGCCGCCGCCGGCCTGGTCGTCGCGCTCGGGATCGCCGCCGTCCTGGTCGCGACTCCGCAGCGCCAACCGTGGGCCTTATTGCGCAGCGAGTAAACCATGAACCAGGCAGCTATACACGTTACCGGCGTGACCAAGCGCTACGGCGCTCTCGAGGTGCTGCGGGGCGTCGATTTCTCGGTCCCGGTTGGCCAACTGGCCGCGGTCATCGGCAAGTCCGGCTCCGGCAAGAGCACGCTGCTCGGGGTGGTTTCCGGGCTGGAACGTCCGGATGCCGGACAAGTATGGATTCAGGGCCATGACCTGTCCCATCTGGATGAGCGCCAGACGGCGGACTTGCGTCGTGAATCGATCGGGATCGTGTTCCAGAATTTCAGCCTGATCCCCTCGCTGAGTGCGCTCGACAACGTGCTCTTGCCGACCTACTGCGACGAACGGACTTCGATCGGCGAGCGACGGGCACGGGCCACGGATCTTCTGGAGCAGGTCGGTCTGCGCGACCGCGCTCTTCATCGTCCCGCCGAACTGAGTGGCGGCGAGCAGCAGCGCGTGGCGATCGCGCGCGCTTTGGTCAACGGACCATCGATCGTCCTGGCCGACGAGCCGACCGGAAATCTCGACACCGAGACCGGTCGCTCGGTGCTCGAACTGCTGCTGACGCTGAGCCGAGCCCGCAAGACCACGCTCCTGATCGTGACGCACGACCTGGACATCGCGAGCCAAGCCGACCTGGTCATCGAAATGAAAAACGGGAGAATCCAACATGAACCGGCGTAGACAGTTCATCCTGATGTTGGGGGCCTCGCTTGGGTTCCTCCTGGGCCCCATTGCGTTGGCAGCCCAGCCCTCGGTCGAGGTGATCGCGCTGGGGCACTGGCCCGTGCAAAACGCCCTGAAGCCGGTCCGCGAAGTGCTGGCGAAATACACCGGCAAGGTGCGCGTCACCGAACTGGATGCCGAGAGTGCGGACGGCGAGAAACGGCTCAAGGCCGTAGGGCTCAAGGGACACATCCCGATTGCGCTGCTCGTCAACGGCAGCAAGTCGTTCAAGCGGCCCGACGGCAAGACGATTGAATTCGTCAATTTCCCGGCCGCCGCCGGCAATCCGCTGGGGCTCAATGGCGCCTGGACCGTAGCCGACTTCGAAACGGCTTTGCGCGCAGCACTCGGCGAAAAGTAGAGCCTCCCGTGTCCGGGTTCGTGCACTGGCGCTATCTCGGCAGCGAACTTGCCTATCGCTGGAGGCGAACGCTCCTGCTCGTCGGCGGCGTCGCGCTCGCGGCCACGCTGGTGGCGTTGCTCGACATCCTTGGCCGCGGCTTTGCCGACGTGGCAACCGTGCCGTTTCGCAATCTCGGCGCCGACCTGATAGTCCAGCGCGGCACCCTCGATCAGGCCGTGCCGAAAGCGATGGGGATCATGCTGCCGTATTCGGCGCAGCCGATCACGCCCGACGAGATGGCGCGCCTCGGCAAGGAGCCCGGCGTTTCCCGCGCCGAGGGTTTCGTGCTCCTGTGGAACTTTGGCGCCGGTCGCTTTTACTCGATCAGCGGCATTACGCTGGACCCGAAGCTTCCCGCGCTGGGCCCGGGGCGGGTGCGCGACTGGCTGATCAAGGGTCGTCTGCCGACCCCCGGCCGCAACGAAGTGCTGGTGGAACGTCACTACGGCGCCTTCTTCCGGCTCGATCCAGGAAGCGGCGTCGAGTTCGGCAACCAGACCTTCACCGTGGTCGGCGTGGTCGACATCAAGCAGGGCAGCCAGATTGCCGCCAGCAACTTCTACCTCGACATCGATCGGGCGCGTACGCTCGGGTCGCTGCCCCCCGACACCGTCAACCAGGCCTTTCTCAAGGTGGCCGACATGGCCGCCACGGAGAAGGTGAAACGGCACATCGCCGGCTGGTTGCCGCGGGCCTCCGTGGCGTCGCCGGGAACGATGTTGCAACTGTTCGGCGGCGTGTCGCAGGCGATCGGCCGCTTTGGCCCGCTCGCCGTCGGCATCTGCGCGTTGGTGGCCTTGGCCTTGAGTGGGGCGTTGGTGCTGGGCGTCGTAACCGAGCGGAGACGGGATCTGGCGTTGCTCAGCGTGCTGGGTTGGCGACAAAAGCAAGTGCGCCGCCAGATCACCGTCGAAATGATCGTTCAGGGATTTCTTGCCGGGTTCATCGCCCTGGCGCTGATTGCTCTGGGCCTCAAGGGGATCGGCCAGATTCCCATCACGTTGCCGGCAAGCCTGCCGGGCGAGAATCCGGTCGATTTCGCCAACAGCGGATTCCACGCGGCCAGCAGTATGGTTCTCTTGCCCGCGGTGGCGACAATGTGGGATTGGATCCTGCCGCCGATCGGGGCCGCCATCGCGTGCGGTGCCTGGGGCTGGATTTGGTCGCGCGCCGCCACCGCACGCGGTCTATGGACGGCGATCAAGTCGCCCTAGGCACGCGCCTTCTGCCGCTCACAGCTCCTCGTGGAGCCGTCGAGGCCTCCACCGGCAATCCGGACGCCTTCCATTCCGGAAAGCCATCTTCCAGGCGCCGTGCCTTGAAGCCTTTCGTGCGCAATAACGCAACCGCATCCACCGAGAGCAAGCAGTACGGACCGCGGCAATAGGCAATGACTTCGCGTCCCTTGGGAAAACTGCGCATGTATTTGGTCAGGTCTTCGACCGGAACGTTGATCGCCCCCGGCAAGTGCCCCGCCGCAAACTCTTGGGCCGGGCGCACGTCGAGCACGGTCACGATTCCCTGCTTCGAGCGCTTGAGCAATTCGGTGGCCCGGATCGGCTCCAGGTCGTCGCGCGCGGTGATGTAGGTGCGCACCAACTGCGCCATTTCGGCGAGCCGCGTCTCGGCGACCATCCCCAGCGCGGCGATCAAGTCCACCACGTCTGGCCCCGCTACCTCGTAGAACACGCGCAAGCCTTCCTTCCGCGCCCGTACCAGCCCCGCGCGGCGCAGTTCCTGCAGATGTTTCGACGCGTTTGCGACCGATAGCATCGTCATGGACGCAAGCTCGTCCACGCTGCGCGGCCCTTGTGCGACGAATTCCAGCAACTCCAGCCGGTTGCCGTTCGACAGCGCCTTCCCCACCCGAGCGAGCTGGGCATGCACGTCCTGCTTGAAATCGTCTGTTGACATCGAGACTGTAGACTCCTACTATTCAACTGGTTAGTTGAATAGTTGCATGATACCCGCACGGCGCGATCACGCGAAACCGGACTGACCGTAGGCGATTATGACACCTGACGAATGGGCCCTTGGCAATGAGCCAGTCGCGCGGATGGGCGCGTTCTTCGGCATGTTCGTTCTGGTGGGGGACTGGGAAACGCGGGCACTGCGGCGCGTGCGGTTGTTGCCGCGGCGGGCGCGCTGGCTGCACAACGTCGCGCTGGTGGTGTTGAACAGCGTCATCCTGCGTCTGCTGTTTCCGATGGCAGCGGTCGGATTCGCCCTGCTCGCGGCCGAACGCGGTCGGGGATTGCTCAATGCGCTCGATCGCGTGCTGCGCTGGATGCTGGTGACGCCCGAGATGCATCGCATCCACCATTCGATGGAGACGGCGGAGGCCAACAGCAACTTCGGATTCAATCTGCCCTGGTGGGATCGGCTGTGCGGCACTTATCGCGAACGCGCGCGCCTGCCGCAGGAGAGCATGGCGATCGGCGTGAAGGGGCTGACCGGAAGAGACAGCGCGGTAAAGCTCACGGACCTGCTGGCGATGCCCTTTGTGAGTGTCGGCGACCAGCTATCGACGCAAGAGGAAGTGGAAACATGAAAACCCTATTCATCCTGAACGACGCTCCCTATGGCACTGAGCGCAGCTATAACGGCTTGCGCCTCGCGGGCGCCCTATCGAAAGCCGAGGGCGAGGAAGTGAAGCTGTTCCTGATGGGCGACGCAGCTTCCTGCGCCAAGAGCGGGCAGAAAGTTGCCGAAGGCTTCTACAGCATCCAGCTCATGCTCAGTCGTGTTGTGCGCAACAAGGCCGAAGTGGGCGTGTGCGGAACCTGCATGGAAGCGCGCGCGATCACCGAGGCGGAGCTTGTGGACGGGGCGCGCGGCAGCACTCTTGCCGAGTTGACGTCCTGGACGCGGTGGGCAGACAAAGTGATCGTGTTCTGAGGTTCTTGATTGCAAGGAGCAAGGCAGATGCGCAAGACGTTGATCATTCTGAGCGAGGCCGCATACGGCAGCGAGCGCACGTACACCGGGCTGCGGCTTGCGGGCGCCGTGGCCAAGCGCGACGGGGCCCGCGTGCGGATTTTCTTGATCGGCGACGCGGTGGCCTGCGCCAAACGCGGCCAGCAGGTGCCAGCGGGCTATTACAACGTCGAAGCGATGCTGGGCACAGTGCTTGAGCATCATGCCGAGATCGGCGTCTGCGGCAGTTGCATCGATGCCCGTGGCATCGCCGATGCGGACCTCGCATCTGGCGCGCGTCGCAGCAGCATGGAGGAACTTGCGACCTGGACCGACGAGTGGGCCGACAAAGTCATGGTGTTTTGACCATGAGACAAACCGCGCTGATTCTTGGGGCTGGTCTCGGTGGGCAGGTCGCCGCCGAGACTTTGAGAAAACTCCTGCCGAGCGCCGAGCGCCGAGCGCCGAGCGCCGAGCGCCGATCGCGTGATCGCGGTTGATCGCCTCGAGCGGCACTTCTTCCCGCCATCGTTGTTGTGGCTGATGGTCGGCGAGCGCAAGCCAGAGGACTTCACCCGCTCCCTGGATCTCTCGCTCGGTTTCCAGTACTACGCCGAAGCGATGCACAACTAAGGTGCTTATCTCGCCGCGCCACCTGCCAGATTCCCGTTCGGCAAGCGATCGGCGCCAATTTCTTCGGCGACCCGCCATCGAGTCAGTTCAGACACCTCTCCGGCGACGACAACGTGTATTTCCAGATTCTTAACGGGTTCTGACGTGATGCAGCCTTCGTATCGCGGCAACGTGTTGATTCTGGCGATCAGTCAGGCCTTGATGCTATCGGCTATCGTCCTGGCCGTGACGCTGGGAGCGATCCTCGGTGGCGTGCTCGCCCCAGACAAGGGGCTTGCAACCGTTCCGATCGCAGCGATGGTGATCGGAACCGCCCTTGCATCGCTGCCGGCAGCAATGCTGATGGCCAGGCGTGGACGTCGTGCCGGATTTCTGCTTGGCGCGGCGCTTGGCATCGGCGGGAGTCTGCTTTGCGCGCTCGCGCTAACCGAGCGTTCCTTCTCCGCCTTTGTCGTCGGGCATCTGCTGCTCGGAGGCTATCAGGGTTTCGCGAATTACTACCGCTTCGCCGCCGCCGAGGCAGCAGGTTCCAGCCGAGCGGGCAAGGCGATCGCCCTCGTCGTGGCCGGTGGCGTGGTCGCGGCCTTTCTGGGCCCACAACTCGGACAATGGGGAAGAGACTGGGTCGGTGCTCAGCAATTCGTCGGTTCTTATCTGGCGCAGGGTGTTCTGAGCCTCATCGCCCTCATCCTGCTCTCTCGCCTCGACCTTCCCAGGGTACTCGTCCCGCTCGGCGGCAACTCGCGCCCGCTCGCCGAGATACTTGGGCAGCCCGCTCTTCGAGTTTCAATCTTCGGCACGGCGATTGGCTACGCTGTCATGACCATGTTGATGAGCGCCACGCCCCTTGCAATCCTAAGCTCCGGTCTGCCGGGATCAAGCGTGACAACCATCATCCAATGGCATGTGGTGGGAATGTTCGCGCCATCCTTCTTCACCGGCGCCCTGCTCACGCGCTACGGTGCGCCACGTATGATGCAGGCCGGATTCATCCTGCTGCTCGGCCACGTCCTGCTGGCGGTCTCTGGCGTTGAGTTCCTCCATTTCTTGTCGGCGCTGCTGTTTCTCGGTATCGGCTGGAATTTCGTCTTTATCGGTGGCACCGCTCTATTGACGCAAAGCTACCGGCCCGCCGAGCAGATGAAGGTGCAGGCGGTGAATGAGTTCGCGATCTTCGGCCTCGTTGCAGTGGCCACACTCTCGGCGGGATGGCTCTACGACCGTTTCGGCTGGATCACGCTGAACCTCGCTGCACTCCCGCTGCTCGGCGTCGCGTTGCTGGCAGCCATTGGAATCGGCCGGCGTCTGCGTCTCGCGACCGCGCCGCTGTGAAACCACGCAAGCTACTCCTGACCGCCACCATCAAGCAGGCACCACAATGAACCGACCCGTCTATCTCGACTACAACGCCACGACGCCGGTCGCCGCCGAAGTGCTGGCGGCGATGATGCCCTACCTCGTAGAGCTCTTCGGCAACCCATCGTCGTCTCATCCGTACGGCAGAAAAGCCGCCCAGGCGGTGCGCGAAGCGCGCGCCTCGGTGGCCCTGCTTCTCGGCGCCACGACGGACGAGATCGTGTTCACCGGCAGCGCCACGGAAGCCAATAATCTGGCGATTATCGGTGTCGCCCGCGCGCTGGTCGGCGAAAAGAAGCATCTGGTGCTGAGCGCGGTGGAACATCCAGCGGTGATCGCGCCGGCCCTGCATTTGCAAAGCGAAGGGTGGGACTTGAGCGTGATTTCGGTCGACGCGTATGGACGGGTCGATCCGGCCGACATCGCGGCTGCGTTGCGGCCGGAAACCGCGCTCGTTTCCATCATGCATGCCAACAACGAGGTGGGTACGATCCAGCCCATAGCGGAGATCGCGGCGATCACGAAGGGGCGCGGCATTCTGATGCATACCGATGCGGCTCAATCCATCGGCAAGATCCAGGTGAACGTCGATGCGCTGGGTGTCGATCTGCTGACGCTTGCGGGGCACAAGTTCTATGCTCCGAAAGGGGTTGGGGCTCTGTATGTCCGGGCCGGAACGCCGATCAAACCGATCTTATTCGGCGCCGAGCAGGAGCGCGGTCTGCGTCCCGGCACCGAGAACGTTGCACAAGTGGTCGGTCTGGGCGCGGCGGCAAAGCTTGCGCGGGAACACCTTCCGGCCGCGACGGAAAGGCTGCGCTCGCTTCGGAACGCGCTGCACCAACGACTGGCCGCAGCGGTTCCCGGCCTGATGCTCAACGGCCATCTTATCGAGCGTCTGCCCAATACCTTGCACGTTTCTTTTCCGGGAGTCGCCGGGCGCGAGCTGTTGTCCCGCGTCGAGGTCGAGGTTGCAGCTTCGGTCGGGTCCGCGTGCCACTCCGAAGCCTGTCTCTTATACACATCTGACGCTGCC
>JAGXFG010000074.1 GCA_024637395.1 Burkholderiaceae bacterium
ATGATGGGCGGTGGCTACGGTCCCGGCGCGATGATGGGCGGCGGCTACGGTCCGGGCGCAATGATGGGCGGCGGCTACGGTCCGGGCGCAATGATGGGCGGCGGCTACGGTCCCGGGCCGAACAGCGACGCGTGGCTGGCGCAGTACAAGGAGGCGTTGAGCATCACCGCCAACCAGGAAGGCGCCTGGCAGACGTTTGCCAAGCAATCCCAGGAGCAGGCCGACGCGATGCGCACAGCGAACGAAGCGATGTTCACGTCGCTGCAAGATCCGAAACTCACCGCGCCAGAGCGGGCCGCACTGATGAGTGCCCTGATTCGGCAGCGCAGCGCTGCGATGGCATCGTCGGCGAGTGCGCTCAAGGATCTATACGCAGCCCTCACGCCGGAGCAACGCGCGCTAATCGACCAGGGTCCCGGGGCCGGTTACCAGCGCCGCTAACCGAAGGCCCGGTTTCACAAGGACCAGAGTGATCAGGGTGCCGACCGGCACCCTGATCATCGCACCAAAATGGAGCTTGACCGCATGAACACTCGAGTCGCCAACCTGAATCCGGCCAGCTACGGTGTGCTTGCCTTCGCACTCCTGCTCGGGTTTTACTTTTCCTCGCTGACTCTAATATCGGGTTGGAGTTTCACCTGGCAGCAGTTCACCGAGTTCTGGTATTTCCTCGTGCCGCTCGGAGCTGGTTTCGGGCTGCAGGTTGCCCTCTACGTGCGGCTGCGGCGGCTGGTACTGAATTCGAAGGATTCCGGCACCGTCATGGCGGCTTCCGGCACCACCTCGACCGCAGCCATGGTCTCATGCTGCGCCCACTATCTCGTCAACCTGGCGCCAGTACTCGGCGCGACCGGATTGGTGACCTTCGCAACCCAGTATCAACTCGAGTTCTTCTGGGTCGGTCTCGCGTTCAACGTCGCCGGGATCGCCTTCATCGCCAACAAACTCCGCAACGCTTCCAAGGACCATGCCCAATGCGTACCCGCCTGACTCCACTGCTCTCGTTCGTCGTCGCTGCAACCCTCATTTCTGGCAGCGCATTGGCCGCACCAAACCTTCCATCCCGAACCAGCTCGGCGGCAGCGGTCATGATGACTGCCACGCCGCATCCCCTGACGGGAACCGTGTGGGAGTTCGACGTTGTCCTCAACACCCACTCCGGCGCGCTGGCCGACGACCTGGCGACGAGCGCAACGCTGGTTGCCGACGGCGGCAAACCCCTTGCCGCGCTGGCATGGCAGGGCGATCCGCCCGGCGGTCATCACCGCAAAGGCGTACTGCAGTTCAAGCCAATCTCGCCCCTGCCCAAGTCGCTCGAGCTGCGCATCACCCGTGACGGCGAGCCGCAACCACGGGTGTTCCAGTGGACGCTGAAGTAAAGCTGCGACGCCAAGCGACCACAGGATGCGCGAAGGAGGAACGATAATGGGCCTGGCGCTAGCCCGAGATATCCGACACCAGGAGTAACGCATGAGTCGCCGAGACAACAAACCAGCTGCCTCCAAGGTGACGCCCTCCGAGCGGCCCAACCGGCCGCCGCTGGCGGCGGCAGAATCCTCGGGGACCACATCCGGCAGGGGACACGAAACATTTCTGGTGCTGACCATCAATGCCGGCAGTTCGTCGGTCAAGTTCGGCGTCTTCGACACGGGTGCCAACAAGCAACTGTTCCAGGCAGAGATCGCGCGCGCTGCGCGCGTTGAGGACGCGATCGAGCGGATTCCGGAAATGCTGAAAGCCAAGGGCGTCGCGGCATTGGACGCCATTGGACACCGCGTGGTCCACGGGGGGACGAAGTTCCGCGATGCCTGCGTCATCGATCCTGTGGTACTCCAAGGTATCAAGGATTGTGTGCCGCTTGCGCCATTGCACAATCCCCCGGCATTGGCGGGGATCGGAGTGGCCGACGCGGCCTGGCCGGGCGTGCCGCAGGTTGCCGTGTTCGATACGGCTTTCCACCAGACGATTCCGCCGCGTGCCAGCACCTATGCGGTGCCGGAGTCGTGGCGTGAGGTTGGCCTGCAGCGCTACGGCTTTCACGGCACCTCGCACAAGTACGTGATGCTGCGGATCGCCGAGGAGCTGAGGAGCTCCGCCACCGAGTTGCGCATCATCAGTTGTCATCTGGGCAACGGGGCCAGCGTATGCGCGATCGATCGCGGCGTTTCGGTCGACACCTCGATGGGCATGACTCCCCTCGAGGGGCTGGTGATGGGAACCCGTTCAGGCGACGTCGATCCCGGCATCTTTTCCTACCTGCAACGCAGTCTTGGACTGTCCGTCGCGGACATCGAGGACGCGCTCTATCACGACAGCGGCATCGCAGCTCTCTCGGGCGCCGGCCACGACATGCGGGACATCGAGAAGCGAGCCGCCGACGGTGATGCGAAGGCACAGCTTGCGATCCAGGTTTATGCCTACCGTGCGCGCAAATACATTGGTGCCTACGCTGCCGCCATGGGTGGCGTCGATGTCGTCGCCTTCACGGGCGGCATTGGCGAGAATTCCGCCACGATGCGCGGACGCATCTGTTCGGGACTCTCATTCCTCGGGCTTGATCTCGACGACGGCCTAAATGCCGGCGTTCGCCTGAGCGGCTCCGCGGCGCCGCAGATCCAGCGCGATCATTCGCGCATCCGGGTGGTCGTCACGAAGACCCGGGAGCAATGGATGATCGCGCAGGAAGTGGCGCGCGTGTTGGCGCACGGACAGGCAACGTTCGCGGCGATCGGCGGCGCGCCGGAGATGGCGCATGAGCCGTCGCCCGCGCCCGCGAACCCGCCGATTCCGGTCGCGGTGTCGGCGCATCACGTGCATCTCACCGAAGCAGCGGTGGAGCAACTGTTTGGCCAGGGGCACACGCTGAAGATCCGCAACGCGCTCACCCAACCGGGTTTCTGGGCCGCCGAGGAAACCGTCGACGTGATCGGCCCGCGCAGCACCATCGAGCGCGTGCGCGTGCTGGGGCCGTGCCGCGCGCAGAATCAGATCGAGATTACCGAGACGGAGGCCTACCAGCTCGGCATCGATGTCGCGGTGCGTCTGTCCGGCGATACGGCCGGCACGCCGATCGTGACCCTGCGCGGGCCCGGAGGTAGCATCGAAACCGCTGGCTTGATCGTTGCCCAACGGCATATCCACATGCAAACGGAAGATGCCCGGTTGCGGGGGTTGCAGCACGGAGATGAGGTCGAGGTCGCGATCGATTCGGCGGGACGGGATCTGGTGTTCCGTGACGTCGTGATCCGCACCGACCCCGACTTCGTGACCGAGATGCACATCGATACGGACGAGGCCAATGCCGCCCATCTCGACCGCGGTGGCGCCGGCGAACTCGTCCCCGTTGCCGGCTGCAGCGCCAATCTCACCGGGGCGCGGGCGCCGGCAAGCCGCATGGATAAGTCATGTTGCCTCGATTGACTCCGGGGTAAGGCAGCGGCCCTGATGCCAAGCCGACGCGAGCCGCGCGTTAGCGGGCGAAACGCTTGACCAGCCCCATGAGTTCGTCCACCGCGGCATCCCCGTCTCCGGAGTGGATCGCGGTTCGGACGCAGCCGTTGGTGTGGCTCTCGAGCAGTTGCAACGCAACCGCATCAAGCGCCGACTGGATCGCCGCGATCTGCGTCAGCACGTCGACGCAATAGCGATCGTCCTCGACCATCTTGGTCACGCCCCGCGCCTGTCCCTGGATCTTGTTCAAGCGCCGCAACAGCGCCGGTTTGTTCGGCTGGACCACCGCCTGGTGCGAATGATGTTCGCACTGCTTGGTTTCAGGCATCGACTTCAAACCCCGCCCCTTCAATGGCGCTCTTCATCTGGGCGACGTTCACTTTCGCATCGTCGAAGTCGACGACGGCGCGCTTGGCTTCCAGCGACACCTCCGCTTTTGTCACTCCGTCGAGGCCCTGAAGCACGTTGGTGACGCTGCGCACGCAGCCGCCACAGGTCATTCCCGAAACCGTCAAAGTTGCTGATTGCATTTACTTCTCCTCTGGTTGAACAAAAAGTAGACCCCTGCCCGGGCGTTTTTCAGCGCCGCCGCCAGCGCCGCAGCAACAGGGAGTTGCTCACCACCGACACTGACGACAAAGCCATCGCCGCCCCGGCGATCACCGGATTGAGCATCCCGGCGGCCGCAAGCGGAATGCCGAGCACGTTGTAGATGAACGCGAAGAACAGGTTCTGGCGAATCTTGCTCAGCGTGGCGCGCGACAGGCTGATGGCGTCGACGACCGAGAGCAAGTCGCTGCGCATCAACGCAATGTCGGCGGTCTCGATCGCGACGTCCGAGCCGGCCCCGATCGCGAAGCTGACGTCTGCGGCTGCGAGCGCCGGTGCATCGTTGACGCCGTCGCCCACCATGCCGACGACCCGGCCGGCGGTTTTGAATTCCGCAACTGCAGCCGCCTTCTCGCCCGGCAGCACCTGGGCCCTAAAATGTTCGACCCCGGCAGCGTGCGCAATCGCCTCGGCCGTCGCGGCGTTGTCGCCGGTGAGCATCACCACGTCAATGCCCATTGCCCGCAGCTTGGCAACCGCCTCGGGTGAACTGGCGCGTAGCTTGTCGGCTATCGCGAGATAGCCGAGGACGCGCCCGGCACCACCGACGGCGATCACGGTCTTGCCTTGTGCGACCAGAGGTGCGATCGCCGCATCGTCGACGGCCAGGCCGGACTCGGCCAGGAACCCGGGTGCGCCCAGAAACAACGTCTGTTCGCCGCCCAGCGCGGGCATGTCGAACACCGCCTGCACACCCTTGCCGGTTACGGAGCGAAACTCGCGCAGCGCGGTGAGCGGCACGCCGAGTTGCTTCGCGTGCTCGAGCACGGCGTGCGCCAGGGGATGCGCCGAGCCGGACTCCAGGCTGGCAGCAGCAGCGATCAGGTCGTGCTCAGTGAATCCCGCCGCCGCAACCACGTCGGTCACTACCGGTTTGCCCTCGGTCAGCGTCCCGGTCTTGTCAAGCAAGAGAGTGCTGATCTTCTCCGCGCGCTCCAGCGCCACCGCGTTCTTGACCAGGACTCCCACCTGCGCGCCGCGCCCGGTGCCCACCATGATGGCGGTCGGCGTCGCGAGGCCGAGCGCGCACGGGCAGGCGATCACCAGCACCGCCACTGCATTGACGAGCGCCGGCGCGAGTTCGCCGCCGATGCCCCACCACAACGCAAAGGTCGCCACGCTGATCGTGACGACGATCGGCACGAACACGCCCGCAACCCGGTCCGCGAGACGCTGGATCGGCGCCTTGCTGCCCTGGGCCTGGCGCACCAGCCGAATGATGCCCGCGAGCATGGTCGCCGCGCCTACCCCTTCAGCCGCGCAGCGCAGCAGACCCTGTTGGTTGAGCGTGCCAGCGAAGACCTTGTCGCCCGAGAGCTTGCCGACCGGCAGGCTCTCGCCGGTAAGCATGCTCTCGTCGACGCCGGACTCGCCGCTCGCCACCAGGCCGTCGACCGGGATGCTTTCACCGGGGCGAACCACGAAGATGTCACCCACCTGCATGCTGTCCACCGGGACCTCGACGATGGCGCCATCGCGCTCCACGCGCGCCGTCTTGGGCTGCAGGCGGATGAGCGCTTCGATCGCCGCCGAGGTGCCGAGCTTGGCACGCGCCTCGAGGATCTTGCCCATCAGCACCAGCGTGATGATGACCGCGCTGGCTTCAAAGTAGACGTGCTGATCCGCTATCCCGAAGAGGGTCACGATCGCGCTCATCCCGTAGGCCATGCTGGTGCCCAACGCGATCAATACATCCATGTTCGCGCCACCACCGCGCAGCGCCTTGTAGCCACCGACGTAGAAGCGCCAGCCGATCCAGAATTGCACCGGGGTTGCCAGCGCCAGCTGCACCCAACGTGGCAGCCATTCATGGCTCGCCCCACCCCAGGCCGCAAACATCTGCAGCACCAGCGGCAGGCTCAGCGCGGCGGCGATCCACAGCAGCCGCAGCTCGCCCCGATACGCGGTCTCCCGGCGCGCCTTTTCCTCCTCGGCGCTGGCCTCGAGACGTTCGCTCGCGTCGTAGCCGGCCTTGCGGATAACCGCGCTGAGCTGCTCCACCGTGGTCATCCCGGGCAGGTAGCTCACCCGCGCCGTTTCGGCGGCGAAGTTGACTTCGGCGTGCACGCCCTCGATCTTGTTGAGGACCTTTTCGATGCGCGCCGCGCAGGCGGCGCAGGTCATGCCGTAAATCGTTAGTTCGGCAATACGCTCGGGTACCGCATAACCGGTCTTGCGTACCGTTGCGATGACGTCGGCCGCCGTAGTAGTCCCGGGGGCGAGCGTGACCAACGCCGACTCGGAGGCGAAATTCACGTTCGCGCTCACCCCCGAGAGTTTGTTGAGACTTTTCTCGATGCGCGCCGCGCAGGCGGCGCAGGTCATGCCTTCGATCGGCAGGTCAAGGGTCAGTGAGGAAGTTTCCATAGCCGCCATCATATACCCCACTGGGGTACAAGGCAACTACCCGGTGGGGGTATCGCTAACTAAGCCTCAGCTCCCCGTCTGCCGCCTCTGTCGGGATGCGCCACGCGGTGGCACCATACTCGAGCTGGCATCACGCCAGCCGGGGCGGGAGCGGGCAATCAAGAACACCCGCAAACGCTCGCAATACCTCCATCTCGAGGGGCGATTCGCGCTGATCGTTCCAGACGCTGGCGGCACAGGCCTTGATCAATCCGGACTTCGCCAGGGGCGTCAACTGCTCCAGCTTTGCGAGCGCCAGATCGAGGTCGGAAATCCTGATTTGATCCCTTGCCAGCAGGGTAAGTTGGCCTGACCCAATTGCGGCCACTGCCGCGGCAAACGCCTTCTCCACCGCGCCTTGGTCCTCGCTGCCGGCATGGGCCATCAACGAGAGCACGAGCTCGACGTCGCTCCGGCAACGCTCCAGATCCAGATTGCCCGCCTTGGTCGGTGCCGACTTCAGGAACTGCCCGTCGAGGTGATTGAACAGAATCTTCTGCAAGGACCATTCCAGCAGGTCGATCCTGGAGTCCATTTCGATCAAGGCAATCAAATTTTCCCGAAAAGACCGGTACTGTCTAAGCGACAACTGCTTGAGAGCGGGAATGGCAATATCAATAAGTGGCAAGCGGTACTTGAAATCCAGCACATCCATGCGCGCCGTCAACGCCAGTGTCAGTTGGTAGACATCGGCATCGGCGTGAGCCTGCAATTGCTGGAATTGTCTGGCACGAATCTCTTGCCCCTTGTCCAGCGCCAGGGCATAGATGATTGCGCGAGCCCCGTGCGGGTCGCGAGCGGCGTCCCGAATGTCACCGGACAAGTCGGACAACAGCGAGCGGGCGTAGTCGATGGTTTCCTGTTGCGGAATCCCGAAGCGATCGATTGCGCTCATCACACCTGCCACGCCGACCCCGGCGGCGATCACGGCGGCGTCCCGGACGGCCTCATCGCGCGCCTTGACGTCGCCTTGAGCGACCGGACCTTCCTCCCGCTCGGCAGCCGGCGGCGGCGAGAAATCGTACTTGCCGTCCCAGTGAGGATCGATGCGCAGAATGCGCTGCGCCAGGGGCGGGTGGGTCGCCGACAACCACTGCATGGCACCGCCAATGCCTTGCGCAAAGAAGGCGTGGCTGACCTCTGCGGCACCGGGATGTTCCAGTCTTGACCCGGCTTCCAGCCCGCCGATCCGCTTCAACGCCCCCCCAATCCCATTGGGATTGCGCGTAAATTGAACTGCCGAGGCATCGGCCAGGTATTCCCGCTGCCGGCTTACCGCCGCCTTGATCAACGAGCCAAAAAAGGTGCCCGCGAAACCGATGACCATCAAGCCAATCCCGAGGGCGAGGATGGCGCCTCCGTTCTTGTCGTTACCACGACGACGCCCCGACAGTGCGGTTGAATAGAGCAGGTAATAGCCCAGCATCCCCAGGACCAGGATCCCGTTCAAGGCACCGATGAGGCGCAGGTTGAGCCGCATATCGCCATTGAAAATATGACTGAATTCATGAGCGATGATCCCCTGCAGTTGCTCGCGATTCAGATTTTCGACGGCTCCTTGGGTGATGCCAATTACGGCGTCGCGCGGCGAGAACCCGGCCGCGAAGGCATTGATTCCGGGCTCATTCTCGAGCAGATAGACGGGCGGCGCTGGTGTGCCGGAGGCGATCGCCATTTCCTCGACCACGTTTAGCAGTCTGCGGTGTTGGGGGTCTTGCGAGTTGCGCGGTATCAGTCTTGCGCCGAGCGCGTCCGCGACCACTTTGCCACCACCGGATAAAGCCATCATCTTGTAGAGGCTGCCGGCCAACACCACGACGCCGACACCGATGCTGACCTCGGCAAATGTTTTCCAGTCCATTTGCAGCAGCAGAGTCTGGCCATCACCCAATTGCTCGCTTTTGATGGCGCCAAAGACGATCATGACCAGCAGGTTGGTCATGACGATCAGCGAGATCACTGCCAGGGCAAACAGGATAACGAGCACGGTCGTGCTCCGGCGCACCCGGTCCTGCGATTCAAAGAAGTTCATTGCGTGAACGGCGGCATGAACAGACGCCTTCAGAACGTGACTTTGGGCGCAGCCTGAATGGCCGCTGTGTCCTCGAATTCCAGCAGCGTGGCGTCGGCCTGGTGCCCGAACCGGGCGGCAAAGAGGGCCGGCGGGAAGGATTGTTTGTAGGTGTTGTAGAGCATCGCCTGATCATTGAACGCCTGGCGCGCAAAGGAAACCTTGTTCTCGGTGCTGGTCAGTTCTTCGCTCAACTGCATCATGTTCTGGTTGGCTTTGAGATCCGGATAGGCCTCCATCACCATCCTCATATTCATCATCGCGCCAGCCAGTTTGCCCTCGGCCCCGACCAGGTTCTTCATCGCCGTTGGATCGCCGGGAGTCGCCGCCGCGCTCGACAGCATGCCTGAGGCTTCATTGCGCGCGTTGACCACCGCTTCGAGCGTTTCGCGTTCGTGTTTGATATAGCCTTTCGCGGTCTCGACCAGATTCGGGATCAAGTCGTAACGTCGCTTTAGCTGTACCTCGATCTGGGCAAAGGCGTTCTTGTAGCGATTTCTTAGCGAAACCAGGTTGTTGAAGATTGCGATCACATAAAAAACGATCAGTGCGATGACAACCAGGATCGCGACGACGACTAGGGTGGTGTCCATCTGTTCTTACCTCTTGTTTGGTCGGTAGGTGATCTCACCAGGGTAGACCGGATTCACTTGGTCGCTCGGCTCATCACTACACTATACCCTACTGGGGTATAAAGCGATGTTCCCGTCACCGACTGGTGCCGCTGCTACGCGCTGCACCCGGGCCCGCTCGGCGCCGCGCGCGAGCCGGGCCCATCGCCCCGGCCGGCGACGTTGGCGCGCCAGCCGCTGGCGCTGGAATATTTCGCGCTCAGCACGACACGCGGATCGAGCTGCGCCCATTCCCGTTTCGTGGTGCTCTTGAAGAACACCGCGCTCAAACGATATTGATCGGCAAACCAGTGCGCGTTGAAGGCCAGGGCCTCACCGTACAAGTCATCCTCGCTCAAGCCCTGTGCGGCGCCCAACGCGAGCAGACCGAGCAGCGCGGAGCCGTGGTTGCAGTCCTGGAAGAAGGTTGAGTTGTCGCAGCAGGGGCGATAGGTGGCGCGGGCCACCCGTGCGGCGCGGGCGTCCTGCTCCGGGGTGAGTACGACGATCGCGTGGTGGTTGAAGTCGAAACCCCCGTTCGGGGCCGTGCCAAGCGTCCAGCCGCCGACCGATGCAAAGCCAAAACGCATCCGTCCGTTAATAGGACTGTTGTTGTTGGCGCGCATCCGGTTGGCCAGCCCGACCGGCCACAGCAGATTGACATATAGAGCGGCATTTTCCCGCGTGAGGACGATGGGCTCCAGCGCCGGGCTTTTCAGGGCTGCTTCCAGCTCGCCGGGAATCCCGCCGCGCCGCGCGTAAATGGCGCGGAGCTTCTCCGGAACCAGCACCTGGGCGCGCACCAGTCGCACCAGGCTGTCACCGAGAACAATACGGCTGGTGTGGTCCGCGGCGCTCGGATCGGCCGCTGCGCTCACGGTCGCCGGAGTGAGCAGCGCGCGCCCGCCAACCACCACCGCGGCGGCGAGCGTAAGAGAGCCGCCCAGCACCAAGCGACGATCCGGGCGATATGCCGTCCCCGTCTGCCCGCGCGGCCAGCGATGCTCGCCCGCCTCGGCCGGCACAGTGCCGGGCGGCTTCATGGCCGCTGCGCGTTGCGCGGCGCTTTTTGCTCCGGAGCGACCGCTTTCGCCGACATTGCACCCGCACTCGCCAGGCTCTTGGCTTCCTCAATGCCCGACGCGATCGAGCGAGCAAACTCGGAGTCCGCCGGGACGGCGCGCACCACACGCTCCCAGTGATTGACCGCTGTCTTGAAGTCTTTCTTGTTAAAGGCGATGGTTCCGGCCAGCGCCAACGCCTTGATGTTGTCGGGGTCGACCACCAGTGCGCGCGCCACCAGTTGCTCTGGTTCGCCCTGGAGGTTGCGCCCATTGGCCATGGCGAGCGAATCCGCATAATCGGCCAGCAACCCCGCATCAGCCGGCAAGACGGCCACCGACTTCGCGTATGCCGCGCTCGCCGCAGCGAAGTTCCCCTGCATCGACTGCGTCCGCGCCAGCATGGCCCAGCCCGCGCCGTCGTCGGGATTCGCCGCCAAGTCCTTGGTCAGCTGCGCGATCGCCTCGTCGATATTGTGCGGACCGATCACATTCGGATCTGCCGCCGCTTGCGGGGAGAGCGCCGCCGGATTGCCGAAAGTGAAATACAGGTAGCCGGCCAACAACGGTACTGCAATCGCCGCGGCAACCGCGGCAACGCGGGAGGCGATGCGCATGGGGGCACCGGCTCGCGCCGCGGCTTCCGGCACGTCTTCCAGGACCCGGCGTTCGAGTTCGCCGCGCGCATCATCGTACTGTGCCGTGGCCAGTCTACCGGCGCGGTGCTCTTCCTCGAGTTCCACGAGTTGATCGCGATAGACCGAGACATTGAGCGTGGCGGATGAACCGCCGCCCGCTGCCGCCCCCTTCCTGAGCAGCGGCAAGGCCACGAACAAGGTCGCGATGACGATGAAGGCTCCAGCAATGATCCAGAATGTTGTCACGTTGGCTCCGTTTCCTGTTTGGTTCCGAGCAGGTCCTTCGCTCGCGCCTGAGCAGCTGCACCCAAGGGAGGCTGCACCGACCCTTTTGGACGGCGCGCAAGGTTGCGCATTAACACGATAATTCCCAGCAACAAGAGAAGCGCCGGGCCCGACCACAACAGCACCGTCTTCGCCTTCAGGGGCGGGCGGTACAGCACGAAGTCGCCATAGCGAGCGACCACGTACTCGATCACTTCGGTATCGCTGGCGCCGGCTCGCATCTTGATGCGGATTTCTTCCCGCATGTCGGCCGCCAGTTCGGCGGCCGAATCGGCCAACGTCTGGTTCTGGCAGACCAGGCAGCGCATTTCGCCAGCGAGATTCATCATGCGTTGCTCCAATGCCGGATCGTCGGACGCGGGCAACGCCTCCTTGGCGAATCCGGTGACCGGAGTCAGCGCCACGAGTGCCGCCGCGAACAGAATGCGGAGCGCTTTGCCGGCCCGGCCCAACCGCCTGCTTGCAATGCCGCCGGTATTCATCGCACCCCCACGGCGCCGACACCGCTGGCAATGGCCTGCGGTCGTCTTGCGGGCACTGATTCCTGCACCGCAACCCGATACCGGCGGTCAAAAACGGCAAGTACGCCGCCCAACGCCATCATCAGCCAGCCATACCAGATCCACTCCACGAACGGCTTGTAGTAGACGCGCATAATCCACGTCGTCGGGTTGATCTGGTCTCCGAGGGCGACGTAAAGATCACGGGACAAGCCGCGATCGATCGCCGCCTCCGTCATGGGATTTTTCTGATCGCGGTAGGTGCGTTTCTCCGGCAACATGGTCGTCACGTTGCGGCCATCGCGCGTAACGCGAATCTCGGCGCGGGTGGCGACGTAGTTGGGGCCCCGCACCCGCGATAGGCGCTCCATCGCGAACTGGTAGTCGCCCACATTGACGGTGTCACCCGGGCTCACGCGCACGTCCTTTTCGACTTCATAGTTCCGAACCAAGGTGGCGCCGACGATGAAGACGGCGACCCCGAGGTGCGCCAGCAACATGCCGTAGTAGCTGAGCGAATTGGTCCTGAGTTTGGCGAACAGGCTCATCCCGCCGCGCGATTGTCGCAACCGCTCCCACAGGTCCGCCAGGCTACTGGTAACGATCCAGGTCGCGAGCAACAGTCCGAAACTCGCCCCGGCCTTCCAGCTTGCCATGGTGAACGGCAGCAGCAGTGCAGTGACCAGCGCGATGCCAAACGCCCAGCGCAGGCGCACAGCAAGATCGAGCACGGTGGCTTTCTTCCAGCGCGCCATCGGCCCGACTCCGATGAGAAACACGATCGGAACCGTCAGCGGAATGAAGACCAGCTCGAAGTAAGGCGTTCCCACCGAAATCTTGCCGATTCCCATTGCATCGAGCACCAACGGATACAGGGTGCCAAGCAGCACCGAACCCGCAGCGACAACCAGCATGACGTTATTGAGCAGCAGCATCGATTCCCGAGATACCTTCTCGAAACTGCCGCCCAGGCCCACCTGGCGGGCGCGGATCGCGAACAGCAGCAGCGCTCCGCCGGTGACGATACCCAGCAGCGCGAGCATGAAGACTCCGCGCCGCGGATCGGTGGCAAAGGCGTGCACCGAGGTCAGCACGCCCGAACGCACCAAAAAGGTGCCAAGCAGGCTGAAGGAAAACGCGAGAATCGCGAGGAATACGGTCCAACCCTTGAACGCGCCCCGCTTCTCGGTCACCGCCAGCGAATGGATCAGCGCCGTGCCCACCAGCCACGGAATGAAGGACGAGTTCTCGACCGGGTCCCAAAACCACCAGCCACCCCACCCGAGCTCGTAATAGGCCCAGAAACTGCCGAGCGCCACGCCCAGCGACAGAAACATCCACGCCAGCGTGGTCCAGGGCCGCGACCACCTTGCCCAAGTCGCGTCGAGCCGACCGCTGAGCAGCGCCGCGATGGCAAAGGCAAACGCCACCGAAAAACCGACGTATCCCATGTAGAGCAAGGGGGGGTGAAGCACCATCCCGAGGTCCTGTAGAAGGGGATTCAGGTCACGCCCTTGCGTCGCGGCGGGAATCAGCCGCTCGAACGGGTTCGAGGTGGCGATCAGGAAGGTCAGAAAGCCCACGCACGTCAGTCCCATCACCCCAGTGACCCGGGCAAGGAGGTCCTCGGGCAGGTGGCGGCTGAAACGGGTCACCGCGACCGACCAACCGGCGAGGATCAGTACCCAGAGCAGCATCGAGCCCTCGTGCCCGCCCCAGACCGCGGCAATGCGGTACTGCAGCGGTAGTTGCGTGCTCGAATTCGCTGCCACGTAGGACACCGAGAAATCATTGCTGACGAAGGCCTGTATCAGCGCGCCAAAGGCAATCGCGAGGAACAGCAATTGGCCGGCTGCCGCCGTGCTGCCGGCGCGCATCCAGGCTTGGTTGCCACGCGCGGCGCCAATCAAAGGAAAGGCACTCTGTGCCAGGGCAAGAACGAGCGCGAGGATCAGGGCGAGATGTCCGAGTTCGGGAATCATCGTTAGAACACTCCCGGCTTAGTGGCGGTGACCGGCGTGGTCATCGGCCGGGGAATTCGTTGCTGTTCGAGCATCCGCCGGACGCTTGTCGTCTGAGCCGTGCCCGCCGCCGCAGCAGCCGCCGCCACCGCCGTGACCGCCTCGGCGCATTACCAAAACCATGGCGATGCCGAACACCAGCCAAACCCAGTTCTGCGCTAACCATTCCATGTCTTTTCCTCAGTTGTGGGACCGCAAGCCAAAGGTCTGCGACCTCGTTTCATGTGCGATGCTCGTGGGGGAATCGGGACCATCGGTGACTCATCCAATCGTCTGGAAGAACGGAAAGGTCTTGAGCAGCCAGAACCCGAACGTCGAGAGCATCCCCGTAATCATGGCCACACCCATGAGGATCATTCCCACGCCGGCGCCGACCTGCAGCCATCGGCCGGTCTTGCGCAGCGCCTTCAGGCGATCGAGCATGGCGTCGGTGAACACCGCAGTCGCCATGAACGGAATCCCCAGTCCGAGCGAGTACGCGGCGAGCAGTGCCACCCCGCTCTTGACAGTGGTTGTAGCCGCGCCGATGGTCAGGATTCCGCCCAGCACCGGACCGATGCAGGGTGTCCAGCCGAAGGCAAAGGCGAGGCCGATCAGGTAAGCGCCCAACGGACGAGCGCCCTTCACCTCAATGCGAAAGCGCAGGTCGCGGTGCAACCAGGGCAGATTCAGCGCGCCGACCATGAACAGGCCGAATACGATGACGATGAGGCCGCCCAGGATGTTGGCCTCATAGCGGTAGCGCAACAGCAATTGCCCCAGCGACGATGCCCCCGCGCCCAGCGCCACGAAGACCGTCGAAAATCCGGCCACGAAACAGAAGCTCAGCCAGAGCGCCGACAGGCGCCGCAGGCGCTTGCTCGCACCATCAGCGCGCGCCAGGTTGCCGCCCGCGACGTACGAGACGTAACCGGGCACCAGCGGCAGGACGCAGGGCGACAGGAACGAAATGATCCCGGCGCCAAGCGCCGTCGCCAGCGCGATGGTCGAAAGATCGCTCATTGCTGCAGTTTGCGCACCAGCGGCATGATCGTCTCGTCCAAGGCCTGGCGCGTAATGGCGCCGATATGTTTGTAGGCGATCACCCCGTTGCGGTCGATCACAAAGGTTTCGGGCACGCCGTAAACACCCCAATCAATGCCGACGCGCCCGGAGATGTCCGCCCCGGTACGCGTATACGGATCCCCCAGATCTTTCAGCCAAGCCTGCGCATCATCGGGCTTGTCCTTGTAGTTGAGTCCATGGATCGGCACCACCTTCGACTTGGCGATCTGCATCCAGAGCGGATGCTCTTCCCGACACGCGACGCACCACGAGGCGAACACGTTAACCAGCGACACTTCCCCCTTGAGGTCGGTGTTGGCCAGCCCCAACTCGCGTCCCTTGACCGCCGGCAATGAGAACACGGGCACCGCTTTGCCGATCAACGGCGAGGGCACCTCCCGCGGATCCAGCGTCAAGCCGATGCCGAGGAACACGGCCATGACCAGGAACACCACGAGCGGCGTGTAAACCGCTAATCGCCCGCCCTTGCCTGATGCCGGCGCCGCGCTGGCCGAGTCACTTGGAACCTCATCACTCATTTCTTGCTCCTCTTCCTGGTAATCGCTCCCGGACCGGGCCCGGGAGCAGTCATGCGCGTTCAACAACAATCTTTCATGCGGCGCTTGAGTTCCTCGACGGCGTCCGAGTCGGTGGTGACCTCCGGCGGCACCCTGAAGAACAGGGCGATCAGGACCACCAGCGCGCCCAGCGCCACCCCGACCACGATCCAGTTGAAAACCAGCAGTCCCTGGACCGCGATAAAGCCGAGCGGGATAGAAAGCGTCTTCCACAGCAGGCCCGAACGCCCCGGCGACAGACGCTTCTCGAGCAGGTAGGCCGTGCCCACCACCGATCCGCCCATCAGAATCGGCAGCATCGTGGTCTCGATCGGGAAACCAAGAATGCGTACCGTGAGCAGCCACAGCCAGGTTCCGCCAACGCCAAGGCAGATCGGGCACAGCTCGAAGTCGAACGCCCGGCGCGCCGCCCAGGCGAGGGCGGCGATCGCCAGGATCGACAAGCTAACCATCAGGATCTCGTTCATGGCGGCTAGAACGCGTAAACCAACGCGCCGAGGGCAATCATCACCAATCCGCCCCCCAGCCGCATCGCGGTTCGATTGCTCTGCTGCCAGCCCTGGACCTTGCCCAGCAACGACTTGTCACTGGCGATAATCAGGATCAGCACCAGCGGCAGCACGAAGATGAGGTTGTACAGAAGCAGGAAGCCGACCCCGTTGAAGTAGGTGGCGCGATCATGCAACAGGCCCAGGATCATTACGTAGGGCCCGCCCGAGCACGGAAACTCGCACAGTCCGACCAGGCCGCCGAGCACCACCGCGGTCGGCACCGAGACCCGCTCCATCAGCACCGCGATCTTGTGGTGGGCGACTTTCGGAATGCTCAGCTTCAGCGGGAACGACGGGAACACCTCGTTGACGACATTGATCAGCCCGAGGATCACCAGCAGCACGGCGCCCACCTTCGACATGAAGTGCGGCGTCGAGAACAGGTGCAACGCCTGCAACAGCCCGAATCCGATCAGTAGATAGACCAGGAAAATTCCCAGAATGTAGGCGCTGCCGATGGCCAGCACGCTCGACCTCAACTTGCCGACGCTCAGCAGGAAGGCAATGGTGAGGATGAGGATCGAGAACGCGCAGGGATTGATGCTGTCGATCAGTGCCGCAACGGCAACGAGCGGCAGCATCCAGGTGCCACCCTCACTGAGGTTCCACAGCGCCGTCGTGCCAATGTTCTCGGCCCGGAAGAACCAAACCAGCCCGAAGAGCAGCAGGACGAAGGTGATGAGGAGGGGAAGTTTCCGCTTCATTTCCGCTCTGCCTAGGGAGTAACGTAGGCCGAAAAGGCCAGTTGCATGGGTTGCCCGGCGCTGTTTTCGATGGTCACGACTCTTTCGATCGGACCGACGCCGGCCGGGCCATGCGCCGCGGGGTCAAATACCACCTCGACGTAGGCGCGTTCGCCGGGAGCGAAGTCCTGGTTGATGCTCGGAATGTCAGTGTGCCCCTGCATGCCGAACGGGCCGAAGCGGCGAATGCCTTTCACCAACTCGGCCGTGGTACACATGCATGAGGTGTAGAGCTTGCGGATCTCGATTGGTTCGGCGCCCCGATTGGCGAGGAAGAAGCGATGGGTAACCTTGCCGGCGGCCATCGAGATCGAGCCGAAATCAAACTTCGACTCGCTTGAACCCAGGGCGGCGCTGGCTCTCGGGGTGGCGCCGGGGCGCGCTTGGGCGCTGGCTTGCGGTTGGCTCGGCGTGGTCTTGTCGGGCATGCCGGCGATGATCATCGCGCCAATACCGGCCACCACTACGGCGGTGGCAATCAGGAACTTCTTGTTCATAAAACCTCCCTTTGCGACGGAGTCGGATTCAGTGGGTTGGAAAGCAGGCGACGGCACTGCGTTCCCTGCGGACGAGACAGCGCGCCAATGCGTGGCCGCCGCCCGTCCAGGAACCGAAGGGGAATTCGCGCTCAACCGCGCCAACGTCGTGACGCAGCGGTCATCGCGAACACCGGGAAACCGGCGCAGCGAGACTCAGCGCGAGAGGATCAAATCAGAAAGTGACCGAACAGGATGGTCAGTGGGGGACCGGCCGGTGATCGGTAGTCGAGACGGACAACGAGCGGAGCCGCTGGCAACCTGACGCGGCCCAGTGTCGGTGCCGTTGCAGCGACCGCTGGCTGACCGTCGTGCGAGTACTTCTGGGCATCATTCTGGCGCGCCAGCTGGCAGTGGTCGGATCCGCCGCCCTGGTCCGCAGCCGGTGGGCAAAGGTGCTGTTGCGCATCCTCCGACATTGCCTGTGCCAGCTGCATCGGCCCGTGCTGCGGAGCGGGCAAATCGATCACGCAAGCGCGCGCCGCCGCCATGGTGTTGCCCACGACGAGCATCAGCGCCACAAACAGCGCCAACCAACGCTTGGTACCGGTCTTCATATCGGCTCGAACATCAACCTATGCAGTCAATTCCGGCGACGATAGGGGAGCATTCTTATGACTTCCTTAATCCCGACCGATTTGCTCGCGTACCTGCTCGCCTGCGCGTCCTCGCGGGAATCCTGGGATGACCCGGACAATCGGCGCGGAGCGGCAACCATGTCGCGAATCTGGTGATTCGTCGCCTTGGAACCATGGGGCGCCGGGCGCGGAGGGATAATTGGAGTTTTCGGCGGCCGACCGAGGATCCCGATGGACGGAAACTTCGCTCTCGCGCGTGCCAGAGGCGACTCGGGTTTCGCAGCGCGCGTTGCCTGCGCTCTTGACTGGCAACGGCTGGCGGCAGTGGCGCTGTTGACTCTGCTGCTCTCCCTTGGCGCGCTGACCAGCCCCTCCCTGGCGGACTTTCTCTCGCCGACTGAGATTGCGCTGGCCTGGCTGGAGCATGTTCTCGAACTCGCGGTCATCGCGGCGCTGCTCCTGGTGGCCTTCACCGTCACCGAGCGCGTGTTGCCGCGCAACATCCCGCTGCGGCTTGGCCTGATCTCTGCTTTGCTGCTCGTTCTCTCGTTCGCCTTGGCCGTGCTGCTGCATGCCTACTACGCTCAGGGGTTCGCGCACCTACCGCCGGCGCTGCGCATCCTCGCCGATTCGCTGCGCTGGGGCCTGCCGGCGGTGTTCCTGGCCTTGATTGCCGATGCGCACCAGCTCGCCCTGCGCGCCGATTCCGCCGCGCACGCCGCGGAACTCGCGCGCGCGCAATTGCAGCAGGGCGAGTCCCAGCAACAACTTGCGCTGCTGCAGGCCCAGATTGAGCCGCATTTTCTGTTCAACACCTTGGGCAATGTCCGCCGCCTCTATCGCACCCAGGCGCCGGCTGGCGCCGCGGCGATTGACAGTCTCATGCGCTACCTGCACATGGCGTTGCCGCAGTTGCGCCGCCGCCGTGCCAGCCTGCGTGACGAAATCGCCCTGGTGCGCGCCTACCTCGATCTTTTTCAGTTGCGCATGGGTTCCAAGCTGCGTTTTTCGGTCTCTGTCGCCGACGACGTCAGGGATGCGGAGTTCCCACCGATGCTGCTCGTCACGCTCGTCGAGAATGCGATCAAGCACGGGCTCGAGCCGGCTGGCGGCGGGCACGTCGAGGTGCGAGTCCGGCGCCGGGGCAATCGGCTCGAGGCCACGGTGCTCGATGACGGCGCGGGTTTTGCCGCGGCGGCGGGCAGCGGCACGGGAGTCGGTCTGGTCAACATCAGGAGCCAGCTTGCGGCGCGCTACGCCCGGCGTGGGCAGCTGCACTTGGAGGCGCGCGCGCCACGCGGCGCCAGTGCAACGATCGTTATCCCGCTGCGCCGCGCGCAGACCGAACGCGGCGCCCAAGCGGCGGACCCTGGTAGCAACTCGGCCACTACGCTGGCCGCGGTGCCAGCCCCGCCCGCCGAGGCGCCAGCGGCGCAGCAAGTTGACGGCCTGGCGCGCTGGCTGCACACCCACGGCGGCGCGGTGGCGATGGCGGGCCTGCTCTCTTTCGCGGCACCGGTCACGTACTTCACGGGGGCGCTGAGCGTGATGGGCGACGCGGGAGCGCTCAATGTGGCGCGACTCGGCATGTGGTGGGTACTCTATGGCGCTGCGCTCTGGTTCCTGCTGCTGATCGCTGGCTATGGCTGCGGGCGCTTGGCGCCACGCGTCGGACACGGCGCCCTTGGGTTGGCGTGGCTGCTCGCCGCTGTCGCAGCTGCGGCCCTCACGAGCATGTTGACCGCGGGGCGCGCGACGCTGCTCATTGAGCAGGGCCTGGTGAACAACCAGGCCACGATGCACCTGCACGGATTTGTCGTTTCCCTCGTCATGGCGTTGCTCTACTTCGCGCATCTGCGCCGCAGCCGTGCACATGAACAGGCAGCGGCCCGTCTCGCCACCGCCCAGCGGGCGCAGCGCCTCACCCACCGCCGCATCGCTGAGGCGCGCCTGCAGGAAATGCAGGCGCGCGTCGATCCGCAGGGACTCTTCCAGATGCTGGCAACGGCGCGTGGCCTCTACGACCGGGACGCAGCGCAAGGCGAACGTTTCCTCGATGAGGTGATTCTCTTTCTGCGCGCCGCGCTGCCGCGCCTGCGCAACGCTTCGTCGAGTCTGCTGCGTGAGGTCGAGCTGGCCCGCGCCTTCGTCAACCTGCACGCCATGGCCGGCACGGCGGGGCCGGGCATGACGACGGATGTCGCGCCCGATGCACTGCACGCACGATTTCCACCTGGCGTGCTGCTACCGCTGCTTGATTCCGCCGTGACCGGCAATGGTGCGGGTCCGTGCCAACTCAGCGCAAGCTGCTCGAGCGCCGGCTGCCAGCTGGTACTTGCGCTGGCGACCGCCCCCTCGGCCCAGTCTGTCGTGCGCGTCCGCTCCCTGCTTGCGGAGCTATATGGGAAGACAGGACGACTGGAAATTGTCGGGCACGACGGCGCAATCAAGGTCATCGTGAAGGTACCCTATGAACTCGCCTGAAACTCCAGCTAGATCCGCGCCCACGGCAATCGTCGCCGAGGACGAACCGCTGCTGTGCGAAGAGCTGGCCGAACTGCTGCGCTCTTTGTGGCCGCAACTCGAGATCGTGGCGATGGTAGCCGACGGCGTTGCCGCGCTCAATGCGATCGACGAGCATCGTCCCGATGTGGCGTTCCTTGACATCCACATGCCGCTGCTCACCGGAATCGAGGTGGCGCGCCAGATCGCGGGGCGATGTCATGTCGTTTTCATTACGTCCTACGACGAGCACGCGCTCGAGGCCTTCGAAGCCGGGGCAATGGACTATGTGCTCAAGCCACCCGATGCCGCTCGGCTCGCCGCGACCATCCAGCGGCTCAAGACGAGACTGCAGCAGCCGCCCAGCGATCTGAGCAGGGCGCTGCGCGATCTGGTGGAGCGGGCTCCGGGGTCACCGCGTTATCTGCAGTGGATCAATGCCTCGCGCGGCACTGTCGTGCGCCTGATCACAGTCGAGGAGATCCTCTACTTCCAGTCGGACCAGAAGTACACGCTGGTGGCCACTGCGGAAACCGAGGCCCTGATCCGCAAGACGATCAAGGAGCTTCTCAAGGAACTCGACCCGACGATGTTCTGGCAGGTACATCGCTCGACGATCGTCAACGTGCACGCCATCGACAGCGTGCTCAGGGACGACCAGGGCAACCTGAAACTGCGCCTCAGGGAGCGGCCGGAGGCATTTCCGGTCAGCGAACCCTATCACCACCTTTTCAAGCAGATGTGACGCTGCGGCACGTCGCCGACGCGCTTCTGAATCACCCTGACATGGAGGGCACTCACATGAAGAAAGAACACTTGAAGACGCGCCGCCAGCTTCTGGCCGTGCTCACCGCGTTCGGTGTGACGCCCGAGTTGCTCGCGCAGGATGCGGTGACGTCTCATCCGCGCTCTTTCCGCATCCTGCTCGAGAACGAGCGCGTGCGGGTGCTCGAGTACAAGAACGGACTCGGGCTCGGCGTCTGCGGCCAGGGGCTGCACTATCATCCCGAGCGCGTCACCGTCGCATTGACGGAGGCCAAGGTCCGAATCGCGGACGCGCAAGGCAAGACCGTCGTGCGGGATGTCCCCGCCGGTCACGTGTTCTTTTCACCCGCGGAGACACACGCGGTGGAGAACATCGGCGGCGCGGGCACGCGCGTGTACATCATCGAACTGAAAGACCAGAACTGGCGACCCAGCACCGGCTGAGGTCCGCTGCGCGCAACCCTTGCGCAAACCGTTCATGCCCGACTTGACCGCAGTCGTGCCTTGATCTTCCGCTTTCGTCGCCTGGCCCCCCACGCACCTCCGCCTGCATCCTACTGTGAAGGCTCCGGTGCACGGGCGCCACGAGCGAAACCCTCAACAAGGAGGATCAAGAAATGAACGTTTTCATCACCAACCCGTTATTCCGTCGGTGCATGGCGAGCGCGGCATTTTGCGCCCTTGCGAGCACAACTGCACTGGCTGCAACGATGAAGATCGAGGCGGTCATCGTGCCGAAGGCCGATGCCAAGCTGGAGTTCGCCGACGGCAGCAAGCGCTACCTGCTCGCCGCACAGCGGGAAGGGAGGACGGTCGGCAACGGCCCGCTCTCCAGCGCGACGGTACTCGAGTGGGGAATGCATGAGGTCAACCCGGCGGTCGGGGCAAACGCGAGCGGCTACCTGGTTTTCACCACCGCCGAAGGCGATGTCGGCTACCTCAAATACCAGTTCCGTGCGATTCCCATTCCCGGGCCTGACGGCAAGCAGCACTTCGTGGCGAACGGATTCTGGGAAGCCGCCGGAGGAACCGGCAAGCTCAAAGGCCTGCGTGGCGGCGGCACGGTGCAGATCAACCCCGCCGAGCGGCGCTGGACGCTCGAGGGCGACTTGGTCGCGAGCAACTGAGACAGATTGCACAAGCGGCCGGCACGCGCTTGGCCGGCCGTGTTCACCCACTTCAAGGAGGATGAAATGGATTCACCAAAACGCTCATGGACCACTTTCGTGTTCCTTCTGGCTGCTGCCGGCGCGTTGACGATGCTGAGCATTCCAGCGCAATCCAACGACCTGCCCAACGGCCACGAGACTCAGTTCGTATCGACCCTTCAGGAACTGCCGGAAGCGGAAACGAAATCCCTCTACCTGCAGTGCTCACGTGCCGCTCTGCAGGGAACACTTGGCACCATGGAAATCGCGCTGTGCTCGATTGTCTACGAGACGCTGTTGCAGGACATCTTCGACGGTGATTTCTTCGCGTTGCTCGACTGGTCGCGTAACCACTAGAAAGTCGCGAATTGGAGGGGGCCGCCCCCTCCACCCGTTGCTCTGCGAGCAGCTACATATGTTCAGGCGTCGATGTTGCGCGCCACCAGCGCGTTGTTCTCGATGAACGCCCGCCGCGGTTCGACGTTGTCACCCATCAGGGTGACAAACAGCTCGTCGGCCGCGATCGCGTCCTCGATCTGCACCCTGAGCAGCCGGCGGGCGTTGGGGTCGATGGTCGTCTCCCACAACTGCTCGGCGTTCATCTCGCCCAGCCCCTTGTAGCGCTGCCGGCTGACGCCGCGCTCGGCCTCAGCGAGCAGCCAGCGGATCGCGCCGCGGAAATCGACCACCGGCTGCACCCTCTGCTTGTCGCCAGTCCCGCGCCGGACCTCGGCGCCGGCGCCGATCAATCCGCCGACGGTATCGGCACAGTCGGCCAGCGCCGCGTAATCGGCGGACATCACGAAGTCAGCATCGATAACCGAGACCTTGACGTTGCCGTGGTGAGTGCGCAGCACCTGCAACTGCCAGCGCTCGCTTTGATCGTTGAAGCGAGCAACCACGCTCGGGGCGTCCTCCTTGCGCAGGGCTGCCAGCCGGGAAATCTGCTCCTGCAGCCGTGCCGCCGAGAGCTTGGCCGAGGTCTCGTCCTCGAGCTTGACAACGATGCCCTCGAGCACCGCACGCATCGCGTCCGGGTCGATGATCTTTTCGAGCCGGCCGATCACCGCCTCGGCTACCAGGTACTTGCGCGCCAGCACGCCCAGCGCGTCACCATTGATCAGCTCCTGGTCAGCGCCGGGGAGCAGCTCGGCGCCGTCGAGGGCGAGCGTCAGCATGTACTGGTTGAGCTCGTGGTCGTCCTTGAGGTAGCGCTCTTCCTTGCCGTGCTTGACACGGTAGAGCGGCGGCTGGGCGATGTAGATGTGCCCGCGCTCGACCAGGTCCGGCATCTGGCGATAGAAGAAGGTCAGGAGCAAGGTGCGAATGTGGCTGCCGTCGACGTCCGCGTCGGTCATCAGGATGATGCGGTGGTAGCGCAGCTTGTCGACGTCGTATTCCGGGCCGATGCTGGTGCCCAGTGCCATTATCAGAGTGGCGATCTGGTCCGAGGAGATCACCTTGTCGAAACGCGCCCGCTCGACGTTGAGCACCTTGCCGCGCAGCGGCAGCACCGCCTGGAACTTGCGATCGCGCCCCTGCTTCGCTGAACCGCCGGCCGAGTCACCCTCGACTATGAAGATCTCGCATTTGCTCGGATCCTTTTCCTGGCAATCGGCCAGCTTGCCGGGCAAACCCATGCCGTCGAGCAAGCCCTTGCGGCGCGTCATGTCGCGGGCGCGGCGGGCGGCCTCGCGGGCACGGGCGGCATCGACGATCTTGCTGCAGAGGATCTTGGCGTCGATGGGGGTCTCGGCGAGGAACTCCTCCAGGGTCTTGGCCACGATGTCCTCGACCTGGGCGCGGGCCTCCGACGACACCAGCTTATCCTTGGTCTGAGACGAGAACTTGGGCTCCGGCAGCTTGACCGAGAGCACACAGGTAAGGCCCTCGCGCATGTCGTCACCAGAGGTGTCGACTTTCGCCTTCTTGGCGAACTCGTTCTCCTCGATGTACTTGTTGAGCACCCTGGTCATCGCCGCGCGTAGCCCCGTCAGGTGGGTGCCGCCGTCACGCTGCGGGATGTTGTTGGTGAAGCACAGCACCTGCTCTGTGTAACTGTCGTTCCACTGCATCGCGACGTCGATGCTGATCGTCATTCCGCCTTCGGTCTGGCGCGATCCGGTCGCCTGGAAGACGGTCGGATGAATCACGGTCTTGGTGCGATTGATGTACTCGACGAAGCCGCGCACCCCGCCTTCGAAAGCGAAGTCGTCTTCCTTGCCGTTGCGCTTGTCCACGAGCTTGATGCGCACCCCGTTGTTGAGGAAGCTCAGTTCGCGCAGCCGCTTGGCCAGGATCTCGTAGTGAAACTCGAAGGGTCCGAAAATTTCGGCGTCGGGCAGGAAATGCACTTCGGTGCCGCGCTTCTCGCTGGTTCCGGTGACCTTGAACGGCGAGTACTCGACCCCATCCCTGCTCAGCGTTTCGCGGTCCTGGGGCACGCCGGCATGGAACTCCATGAAATGGGCCTTGCCTTCGCGTCGCACGATCAGCCGCAGCCATTTCGAGAGGCCGTTGACGCAACTCACGCCCACGCCATGCAGGCCGCCCGACACCTTGTAGCTGTTCTGGTCGAACTTGCCCCCGGCGTGCAGCTCGGTCATCACGATTTCGGCCGCGCTGCGCTTGGGAACGTGCTTGTCGTCCCACTTGATGCCGGTGGGGATGCCGCGGCCGTTGTCGGTTACCGAGATCGAATTGTCGGTATGGATCGTGACCACGATCTCGTCGCAGTGACCGGCCAATGACTCGTCGATGGCGTTGTCGACCACCTCGAAGACCAGGTGGTGCAGGCCGGTGCCGTCGGACGTGTCGCCGACGTACATCCCAGGACGCTTGCGGACCGCTTCCAAACCCTCGAGGATCTGGATTCCGGTCTCGTTATAGTCCGCTGATGCTTGATTCATATCCTGGGTTTCTCACTTGCAATGCAAAGGTGTGCCACGGCTCAGATGCGCATTGGCATGACGACGTACTTGAAGCTCTGGTCGTCGGGAACGGTGAGCAGGGCGCTGGTGTTCGAGTCGCCCAGCTCGATCTGGATCTGCTCTGACTTCAGGTTGCCGAGCACGTCCTGGAGATAGCCGACGTTGAACCCGATATCGACCGGCTCGCCAACATAGTCGGCCTCCAGTTCCTCGCGGGCCTCTTCCTGCTCGGTATTGGTGATCTGCACCTGCAGCCCCTCGGTCGAGACCAACAGGCGCACTCCCTTGAACTTGTCGCTGGTGAGGATCGACGCCCTCCCCAGCGCTCCCGCCAGCACGTCACGGCTGATCAGCAGGCGCTTGGTATAGCCGCTTGGGATGACCCGCTGGTAATCGGGAAACTTGCCCTCGATCAGCTTGGTGATCATCTCGACCTCGCCAAACGAGATCCGCAGCTGGTTCGATGCGACGTCGATCCTTACCGGTTCGTCGTTGTCACTGAGCAGGCGTTGCAGTTCCAGCACCGTCTTGCGCGGGATGATCACTTCCTGGCGGGCCAGGTTCGCCCCCGCGAGCTCGGTTTCGCAATAGGCGAGCCGGTGACCGTCGGTGGCCACGACCCGAACTGCCGAGCCATCGGTAAGGAGCATCAGGCCGTTGAGGTAGTAGCGGATGTCCTGCTGGGCCATCGCGAAATGGACCATGTGGAACAGGCGCTTGAGTTCATTCTGCGGCAGCGTGAAGCTGGCGCCAAAGTCATCGCTCACAGCAACCGTCGGGAAATCTTCCGCGCCCAGGGTCTGCAGTGAAAACCGGCTGCGCCCCGCGACGATCGTAGCCTTCTTGTTGCTGACCCCGATACTTACCTCGGAACTGTCGGGAAGCGAACGCAGGATGTCGATCAACTTGCGGGCCGATACCGTGATCGCGCCGTCTTCGTTGCCAACCCCGAGTGACGCCGTGGTGCGAATCTGAATTTCGACGTCAGTCGCCAGGAAGGAAACCTCATCGCCGCTCTTGGTGAGCAGGACGTTGGCGAGGATTGGCAAGGTATGGCGGCGTTCGACTATGCCGGCAACGGTTTGCAGCGGTTTGAGAATTGCATCGCGATGTGCCTTGATCATCTGCATGATGTTTTATTCCTTCCTGCTGTTGTTCTCTGTACGGCGGTTAACCCTGTGGATAAGACCTTCAGACTAAGCCCTGCGCTTGCATTGAAACCAATTTTGCCTTGTGGACATAGTGTCCTGGGACAGTGGACTGTTTGGGCAACTTTCTGCCTTCCCGACAACTGCCGTCTCTTGTCCCGAGGTTCTTGGGGTGTCATCACGCCTCTATACACAAGGTTGTCCGACCATTTCACCGCTCAGCCCCGCAGAGTCTGTTCGAGCACGTGGAGCTGGCGGTTCCACTCCGGGTCGTGCTGGCGCAACTCGGCGATCCTCTTGACCGCATGCATCACCGTGGTGTGGTCGCGGCCACCAAACGCCTCGCCGATCTCCGGAAAGCTCTTCTGGGTGAACTCCTTGGCGAAGTACATAGCCACCTGGCGCGAGCGGGCGATATGGGCCGGCCGGCGCTTGGAGTACATGTCGGCCACCTTGATCTGGAAAAATTCGGCCACGGTGCGCTGAATTGCGTCGATCGAGACTGGCGCGCGGTTGAGTTCGAGCAGGTCCTTGAGGGCCTCGCGGGCCAACTCGGCGCTGATCGGCTTCTCGCGAAAGCGCGCGAACGCGATGACCCGCAGCAACGCCCCTTCGAGTTCCCGAACGTTGGACCTGAGGTGCTTGGCGATGAAGAAGGCAGCGTCATCCGGAAGCACGACGCCGCTGACCTCGGCTTTCTTGAGCAGGATCGCGACCCTCATCTCGAGCTCCGGCGGCTCGATCTCGACGATCAGCCCCGATCCCAAGCGCGACACCAACCGGTCCTTGAACTCGCTCAGTTCCCGCGGGTAGGTATCGCTGGTGATTATCAGCTGCTTGCGGGCCGAGAACATTGCCTCGAAGGTATAGAAGAACTCTTCCTGGGTGCGTTCCTTGCCGCCCAGGAACTGGATATCGTCGATCAGCAACAGGTCCAGCGACTGGTACTTGCGCTTGAATTCCTGCGGCGTCTTGCGCTGGATCGCCCGGACCATCTCGTCAAAGTATTCCTGCGCGTGAACGTAGAGCACCCGGGCGTTGGGCGCCCTGGCGACGATCGCGTTGCCGACCGCATGGATCAGGTGGGTCTTGCCCAGGCCGACCCCGCCGTAGAGAAAGAGCGGGTTGTAAGCCCGGCCGGGGCGTTCTGCGACCTGCAGCATGGCCGAGATCGCAATCTGGTTGGCCTTGCCGTGGACGAAATTATCGAATGAAAGGTCGGGACGCAGCCTGGTGCGGGTGTCCGGGGCGTAGTCGGTATCCAGCGCGGCGAAGGGATTGTGATCACTTTCGCCGGTCTCGGCTGCGGCCGGGAGTTCTTCATGGTCAGCGCGTTCTTCGCGCCGCGCCTGGCGCGGCGGCGCGCCGCGCGCCTTGGTCCCGGTGCCGCCTTGCTGGCACAGCTCGATGCTGACCGCCAGGGCGTCGCTGCCGAAAACCTCGCTGGCGATCTCGACGATCCGCGTCTCGAACTGGGCGCGCACGAAATTGAGTTTTAGTGAGCTGGGAACTCCCAGGCGCAGCAGATGTGCGTCGTCATCGAAGCCGAGGAAAATGAGCGGCTTGATCCAGGGTATGAATTGAGCTGCGGGCAACTCGGCTTCCAGCCGGGCCACGCAACTGTGCCAGCGTTCGAGCATTAGTGAGCCAGACGAAAAGGGGCGCAAAAGCCAACCAGCACTCAAAAAACCGCGCTTGCCGACCACCTACATTAACCCCCCATTCTACTCCGTCCGGGGGGCCATGGCCAACGCGGCAATTGACAATACGGCACCTAATGCGTTGTAATTACGGGCTTTTCCCAATTACCGGCTCCGGACGCGGAGAAATCAAAATGAAACGCACTTATCAGCCTTCGGTCATCAAACGCAAGCGCACGCACGGCTTCATGGTCAGGATGAGGACCAAGGGTGGCCGATTGGTGATCAACGCCCGCCGCGCGAAGGGTCGCAAGCGCCTGAGCGTCTGACGCAGGCAGTTGCACGACCTGTTCCTCCGGTGGCGCCGGATCAAACTTCGAGACGACCGCGCCGCGGACCTCTGCTGCGCAGCGAGCACTTCACGCTCGCCATGCCGCGAACCAGCGGCACAGAATCGCCCAACGCCCAGGGCATAGAACTGCTGATGGCCATTCCCAAACGCCAGCTCAAGCGTGCCGTTGATCGCAACACGGTGCGCCGGGTTGCGCGCGAAGCCTGGCGCGCCGCCAGGCGCCCGGCCGCTGCCGCCGAAGACGCGGGGTCGGCCGGCGCCCTGCCGTGCGCGGCGGTTGCCGGCCAGGCGGCGCTGCTGCGACTGGTGATCAGGCCGCAAGGGTTTGCGCTGCTGGCCCAAGGCGTGCGCAAGCGCCTGTGGCGCGCCGAGCTCGATAAGATCATCGCCGGCGCTTTCGGTCGCGGGACGTCGTGATGCGCGCCGTTCTGCTGGCCCTGGTGCGCTTTTATAGGGTTGCGGTCAGTCCCTGGCTGGCGCCGCGCTGCCGTTACCTGCCGACCTGTTCCGAATACGCTGCCGAGGCGCTCAAGCGTCACGGTGCGCTGCACGGCGGGGCCCTGGCCTTGCGCCGGATCGCGCGTTGCCACCCCTGGGGCGGCAGCGGGATCGACGAGGTCCCGGCAGCGCCATCAACCCATCCATCTACCAGTTGCTGCTCCCCTTCGGTGGCGGGGCAACACTTTGAGCGGCACGAATGAACTCCATGCAAATCCAGCGCATCATCCTTTGGGTCATTTTCTCGATGTCGTTGCTGTTCCTGTGGGACAGCTGGCAGCGGCACACCGGTCATCCGTCGATGTTTGGCGGCAATCCGGCGACCCAGCAAGTCGGTGGCCAGGGGGCGTCCCCAGGCACCAATAATCCTCCGGCCGATGCCAGCGTGCCCCCGGCCGCGCCAGTCGCGTCCTCGGCCGGCAGAGCGGCCACCGAAGCCGTGCCGGCACAGGCCTCGGTTGCAGCCACCAAGGCGATCCGGCTGGGCAACGACGTCCTCGCCCTGGACATCGGGCCGATGGGCGGCCAAATCCGCCGGGCGGAATTGCTCAAGCATCGCAACGCCGACGACAAGACCCGCAATGTCGTGCTCCTCGATGACCGGCAGGGGGCTATCTACCTGGCCCAGAGCGGCCTGATCGGCGCTGCCGCGGGTAGCACCTTTCCGACCCATCGCAGTGAATTCACCTTCGACTCGGCCGGGCCGGTAGAACTCGCCCCGGGAGCCGCCAGCGCGGAGCTCAAGATGTCGGCAACGAGCGGCGGGATCAGGCTGCAACGCACTTATACGCTCGAGCGCGGATCATATCTGGTACAGATTCGTGAAGACATCACCAACGTGGGCACCACCGCGTTGGCGCCGACGATGTACATGCAGCTGACCCGCGACGAGCACAAGGTGGCTGGCGAGTCGCGGTTCTACAGCACCTTTACCGGCCCCGCGATCTACACCGAGGCGACCAAGTTCAAGAAGATCTCGTTCGGTGATATCGAAAGCGGCAAGGCCGATCAGGTCGCCAACGCGCCCGACGGCTGGGTGGGAATGATCCAGCACTACTTCGTGTCGGCCTGGGTCCCGGCCAAGGGCATCGAGCGCCAGTTCTACACCCGCAAGGTCGACACCAATCTCTATTCGGTCGGCGTCAAGCAGCAGGTTCCGGAACTCGCGCCGGGGGCGACCAGCGAATTGTCCACCCGCCTCTACATCGGCCCCCAGGACCAGAACGTACTTGAGAAAGTGTCGCCCGGCCTCGACCTGGTCGTCGACTATGGCTGGCTGACGGTGGTTGCCAAGCCGATCTACTGGCTGCTGGAAAAACTCCACTCGCTGGTTGGCAACTGGGGTTGGGCGATCGTGTTGCTGACCATCGTCGTCAAGACGATGTTCTTCCCATTGCAGGCCGCGAGCTACCGCTCGATGGCGCGGATGAAGGCGGTGGCCCCGCGTCTGGCCACGCTGAAGGAACGCTTCGGCGACGACCGGGTCAAGCTGAACCAGGCGATGATGGAGCTCTACAAGCAGGAGAAGATCAATCCGCTCGGCGGCTGCCTGCCGATCGTGGTCCAGATCCCGGTCTTCATCTCGCTCTACTGGGTGCTGCTCGCGTCGGTTGAGATGCGCAACGCTCCCTGGCTCGGCTGGATTCATGACCTCGCCGCGCCGGATCCGTACTACATCCTGCCGCTGGTCATGGCGATAACGATGTTCGTCCAGGTCAAGCTCAATCCGACGCCACCGGATCCGATGCAGGCCAAGATGATGATGTTGATGCCGCTGGTGTTCTCGGTGATGTTCTTCTTCTTCCCGTCGGGACTCGTGCTCTACTGGCTGGTCAACAACGTCTATTCGATTGCACAGCAATGGGTGATCAACCGCAAGTTCTTGGGCGGGGCGAAGAAGGCCTGAACTCCGAGCGCGTTGCCGGGGTGAGTGCCGGAACTTCGCCCGCGGCCGCCGCGCTCGCGCGTCCGGCGATTGCGGCCGTGGCCACTGCGCCGGGGCGGGGCGGAATCGGCGTGGTCCGGGTTTCGGGGTCCGACCTGGCGCCGGTGATCGATGCGCTGATCGGTCGGCGGCTCGTTCCCCGCCACGCGACCTACGCCGCCTTTCGGGCGGCTGACGGCACCACGATCGACCGCGGGGTCGCGATCCATTTCCCGGCGCCCAATTCCTATACCGGCGAAGACGTTCTCGAGATCCAGGGCCACGGCGGTCCGGTGGTGCTGCGGATGTTGCTCGAACGGGTGCTCGAGGCCGGGCGTGCCGGCGCCGCCGGGTCTGAAATCAGGCTGGCGCGGCCGGGCGAGTTCACCGAACGCGCGTTCCTCAACGACAAGCTCGACCTGGCCCAGGCCGAGGCCGTAGCCGATCTCATCGATGCCAGCACCGAGCAGGCCGCACGTTCCGCCGCCCGTTCGCTGGAAGGCGAATTTTCGCGGGCGGTCGGCGCGCTGGTCGACGCGCTGGTCAATCTGCGGATGCTGGTCGAGGCGACACTCGATTTTCCCGAAGAAGAGATCGATTTCCTCGAGGCCAGCGACGCGCGCGGCCAGCTCGCGGCCTTGCGCGCTCGGCTCGACGCGACGATCGACCAGGCCCGTCAGGGAGCGCTGCTGCGCGAGGGGCTCAACGTGGTGCTCGCGGGCGTGCCCAATGTCGGTAAATCGTCGCTGCTCAATGCGCTCGCCGGCTCCGAAGTGGCGATAGTCACGGCGATTCCCGGCACCACGCGCGACAAGGTCACCCAGCCGATCCAGGTGCAAGGTGTGCCGCTCAACATCATCGACACCGCCGGGCTGCGCGACAGCGCTGACGAGGTCGAACGCATCGGGATCGCGCGTGCCTGGGAAGAGGTCGACCGGGCTGACGTGGTGCTGCACCTGCGCGATGCGCGCGAAGTGCCGTCGCCCGGCTCGGAGCCGCAGCCCGCTCTCGGGTCGGAGGCCGCCCTGGCTGGCGCGCTGGTTGCACGCCTGCGGCCGCACGTGCCGGTGATCGAGGTCTGGAACAAGATCGACCTGTGCCAGCTGCCTGCGCATGCCGAGGGAGCGCGCGCGGTGTGGCTCTCGGCCAAGACCGGCGCCGGCGTCGAGGGTCTGCGTGCCGCGCTGCTCGAGACCGCTGGCTGGCACGGGACCGGCGAGACGACCTTCCTGGCGCGGGCCCGCCACCTCGAAGCCCTCAACGTTGCCCGCGAGCACCTGGCCCAGGCCCACGATCACGCCCAGGCCGGCGCGCAACGGCTCGAGCTTCTGGCCGAGGAACTGCGCGGGGCGCAGCAACGCCTGGGCGAGATCACTGGCGCCTTCAGTGCGGACGATCTGCTTGGCGTAATCTTCAGCCGTTTCTGTATCGGAAAATGAGTCGCCAGCCACCGGAGTCCTGCCAATGCCACCAGTTACCCAGTTCCTAGTCATTGCCAATGTGGTGATGTTCCTGCTCACGCAGTTGGCGGGCCCATCGATCATTGGCTGGTTCGGGCTCTGGCCGCTCGGTTCCGGAATGTTCATGCCCTGGCAGATCGTCACTTTCGCGTTTCTGCACGCGGGGCTCACGCACCTGGTGTTCAACATGTTCGGGTTGTGGATGTTCGGCTCCGAACTCGAACGGGTCTGGGGACCGCGCCGCCTGGCGCTGTTCTATGGGGTTAGCACGTTGGCCGCGGCTCTCGCGCAGCTGGCGGTCGGGCTGTTCTCACAGAGCATGGCCCCGACGATCGGCGCCTCGGGCGGCCTGTTCGGGTTGCTGGCCGGCTTCGCGCTGGTGTTTCCCCGGCGCACGATTACACCGCTGATTCCGCCGATCCCGATGCCAGCCTGGCTGTTCGTGACGATTTACGGAGTGATCGAGCTCTCGCTGGGTGTCACCGGGAGCGCCGCCGGAGTGGCGCATTTCGCGCATCTCGGCGGCCTGTTCGGCGGCTGGATGGTCATTCGGTATTGGCGCGGCCAGCCGCCCTTTGGGCGCCGCCGTTGAGTGGGCGCCGCCGAACTATGCGCGGGCGCGGATCGCGGCTACCATAGGCCGCGGCGCTACTGACGGCGCGGCGCCGGCTTCAATTCAGGGGAGACCAAACCATGAGCATGATGAAGGAATTCAAGGACTTCGCGATGCGCGGCAACGTGGTCGACATGGCGGTTGGTATCGTCATCGGCGGCGCATTCGGCAAGATCGTCAGTTCGCTGGTCAGCGACGTGATCATGCCGCCAATCGGCATGGCGCTGGGAGGCGTCGATTTCTCCAAGCTCGCCATCACGCTCGCCGAGAAGACCGAGACGACCGCGGCGGTCGCCATCAAGTACGGGGTGTTCGTGAACACGGTGCTCGATTTCGTGATCGTGGCCTTCTGTATCTTCATGGTGATCAAGGGCATGAACAGTCTCAAGCGCGAGGAAGCACCGGCGCCGGCGGGGCCGATCATCAAGGAATGTCCCAAGTGCATTAGCAACATCCCGATCAAGGCGACCCGCTGCCCGCACTGCACCTCCGAAATCTAGGAGCGCCGGGCCAGTGAATTGCCGCCCGGGAGCGGGCCAATACCCCTCCCGGGAATGGTCTTAGCCGCAGTAGGTAGAATCGCGGCATGAATACCGGAATCCCCTGCCTGTTGATGCGGGACGGGACGGCGCGCGGGCCGTGCTTCGACGCCGCCGACAATCCGCCCGCCGCTGGAGCCCAGGGAGCAATATGAGACAAGATTCCGCCAGCCAGCAGCTGGCCACCGACCCAGCCTGGACGGCGATATTTTTCGCCTGGCTGCTCAGCTGCGTGGCGACGCTGGGCGCCCTGTTCCTCAGCGAAGTGGTGAAGATTCCACCCTGTTCGCTGTGCTGGTACCAGCGCATCTTCATGTTCCCGCTCGCCATCCTGCTGCCGCTGGGGTTGTTTCCCTTTGACCGCAGGGTCCTTCGCTACACGCTGCCGCTCGCGATCATCGGCTGGCTGATTGCGGCGTTCCACCTGTTGCTGATGTACGGTGTCGTTCCGGCGACCCTGCAGCCCTGCACCCAGGGCGTACCGTGCACGGAAGTACAGATTGAGTGGCTGGGCTTCGTGACCATTCCGCTGCTTTCCCTGCTGTCCTTTTCAGTCATCATCGCCCTGTTGTTTCGGGCCCATTACCGGGTAAACAAATGAACCGAAAAACGCTTTTCATCGGCTCCGCGGTCTTGCTGGTCGTGGTGTTCATTGTCGGCGCCTTCTTCTACCAGAGCCAGCTGAGCAAACAGGCGCAGGAGGTTGCGGCGCGCAACCAGGCCCACCTGGTTCGCGTCTATTCGCCCACCTTTGGCAATCCCCAGGCGAAGGTCCACATCGTCGAGTTCCTTGATCCGGCCTGCGGGACCTGTGCTGCCTTCTATCCCGAGGTCAAGCGACTGATGGCGGCCAATCCGGACCGCATCCGCCTGTCGGTTCGCCACGTGCCGTTTCACAA